>JAJUHR010000279.1 GCA_029267795.1 Planctomycetota bacterium | reverse complement strand
TTGACCGCTCCGGCGGTCGGGCGGTACAGGTGCGGGTCCACCCCCTCGCCGATGATCCCCTGCACCGTTGCCTTGTCGCCGGCCACTTGCTTGACGATGTCGGTCACCATGCCGACGGTGGTCGTGATTTTGTAAGGGTAGCGTCGCGGCTCCGGATGCTCGCCCCCCGGATGCTGGTCCCCCGGCTGCTCATCCGATGACCTTGACCCGGAGCCTCCGGAGGTTCCGCCCTGATCGGGCGGCGATTCCCCGCAGGCCCCAAGCAAAGCGGCTGTAACGATCAGGGCCGCCACCTGGGCCCAACGAAGGATATTCATCTTCGTGTTACGTGAACTGCGGACGTCGCTAACCGAACCACCCATAAACCGTCGCCCTTGTAAAACCTAGTGAAATCTCTCTGACACCGATCGCTCGAAGTCACCCGCACCGGCTGCGGCGGCGGGCTTCGGACCCACCGCATCGGGGTTGAACGGATGCCGCTGAAAGACCCTCGCATTTTTGATTCATCGACAATTTGTTTTTGACTAATCAAAATATATTATTCAATCCAAGAAAAATGAGGTCAAACCCCTGCTGGCCGGGATGAGCGACCGAAGGCCGAGGTATGATGCCCCCCAAGCCCCAAGGCTGCGGGAGGACGCATTCAACAAGAGGGTGCCGATGCCCAGCAGCACCGTCGAAAACTATCTTAAGTGCCTTTATCACCAGGAACTAACCACCGAAGGCCCTGTCGCGATGGGGCAGCTGGCGTCCGCGATGGGGGTGGCGCCGGGCACAGCGACGGCCATGGTGAAAACCCTGGCTGAAGCGGGTTTGGTGCACTACGAGCCGCGAGGTGGGGTGAGTTTAAACCCTACGGGACGCCGGCTCGCCCTGCATGTGCTGCGGCGGCATCGCCTGATCGAGCTGTTCCTGGTTCAGGTCCTGGGGTTGGATTGGTCCGAGGTACACGATGAGGCTGAGGAACTGGAGCACGCGATTTCCGACAAGGTGCTGACCCGCATGGACGCCTTGCTGGGCCACCCCAGCGTCGACCCGCACGGCGACCCAATCCCCACCGCCCGCGGCAGCGTGCACACGCCACACTTGGCAAGCTTAGCCGATTGCCACACCGATCGGCCGGTGCGGATCGCCCGCATCCTGGACCAAGACCCGCGATTCCTGCGTTTCCTGGACCAATCGGGGCTGACGCCGGGCTCGGAAGCCGTGGTCCAAAACCGCGATGCGGATGCCGACGCGATCACTTTGCAGACCAGCCAAAGCCGGCAGATCACGGTCGGCACGGCGGTGGCTGCGAAGATCCTGGTCGAGCCGGCTGCGGGGGTAGAGAATTAATCGCGGCTGGGTTCATCCGATGCCGAGTTGAGCTTCCACGAGTACTCGAGAAACGAGACCGCGTAACCCGCCACGTCGCCCTCGTGGTACCGGTCGAAGTAAGCCGCCACCGCGTCCTTACCGCCGAAGTCATCGGCGTACCAATTGAACAACTGCGATAGCTGCAGCCGCTGGGTCTGGACGTCCACGCGGTTGCGGGCGGTATCGTTCACGAACCGTTGCATGTTGGCTTCGAGCGTGGCGTGCAGGTCGTCGGCCCGATACGCCCGGGACGGCAATGGGGGGCACGACCGGGCGGCGCACACCGGGGCCACGTGAATTCGCGGCTCCTTGAATTGCGGCTGGATCACCTTATTTTCCAGGTCGTTGAGTGACATCGTCTTGCCGGCCACACGGACCAGGGGTTCATCGAAGACCACGAAGTGGTTCTCTGCGGGGGAATACCCCGGGTGGTACCGGTCGATCACGGCGCGGATCATCGTCGCGTTGTAGAGGTTGATGTACATCGCCAGTTGCTCGTCGCGGCTGAGCGTCTGAGGGTCAACCTGCGCGAGGTGATTTAGGTATCCGTCCAACTGTGTGAGGTATCGCTCGCGGATGAGTTGGTAGTCGACCAGTTCGCCGCGGACCGTTTGGCGGAGAATTTCGTCGAACGGGGAGTGATCGATGCGCCCGCTTCCGGGGGTGTCGGCTCGGGAGCCAGCCGCCGCGGTGAGCAAGACCCAGCACAAGCAGCACACCAAAGATCGACGGGTCATCGTTTGCTTCCTCCAAGCCGCTTGCCCTTGACCGACAGTTCAGCCATCAGAACGGGCGAAGCGGCGAGTCGGTCGATGCGCAGCGTCCTGCCGGTTGCCCGATCGATCTGCCCGAAGGTCAGCACGCCCGTCGGGCACGACTGCACGCACGCGGAACACCGCACGCACTGGGGGTCGGCCATGGGCAGCCCTTTGTTGGCAAAGTTCATGACGTCGATGCCCTGATGACACACCGAGGTGCACACGTTGCACGAGATACACTTCTTTTTGTCCGCCAGGATGCGGAACCGGCTAAACCGGGCGTAGATGTGCATCAGGGCTGCCAGTGGGCAGGCGAACCGGCACCAAACGCGTCCGCTGAACCAGAAATAGAGCCCCACGCCGAGGATCCCCGCCCACAGCAGGTCCACGAACCACGCGTAATTGAGGTAGTTCAGGGGGAACTGCAGGGTCTGCCCGCTGGGGTCTTTGCCGTAGAAGCCGGCCATGAACACCGTTTCGGCGGCGTGGTCCCAAGCGCTGCCTTGTGGGGCGAACCAGGCCACGACCCGCGCGATCAGCAACACTGATGCCAGCAGCAGGAACACCTGCCCAAGCATGTTCAGGCGGTTCCAGATGGGGCCGTGCGGCATCTTGTGGCGGTGGGTGTCCCCCATCGTTTCCGCCAGCGCCCCGCAGGAGCAGACCCACCCGCAATACGCCCCCTTGCCCCAGAAGTAGATCATCAGCGGGATCAGCACGAAGGTCTGGAGCACGCCGATGACCAGCCACGCCCACAGCGGCTGCAAGGTGAACACATTCCACACCATCAGCGGCCAGGCGAGGATCAGCCCCACCGATCGCCAATACTCGCGCCCGTGCGCGTCCCAGGACGTCAGTGGGAACAGGGCGTCCGCTACGGTTTTGCCGAAGCCGCTGTCGAACCAGCCGTTGTGCCCCGCCCACGGCAAGAGCACGTACGGCAGCAGAAACAGCGGCACGAATTGGATCGCCATCAACGTCAGCGTTTGCGTGGTCACGTACGGGGTGCGACGCCGGCGGATCCTGGTGATCCCGAACCCCGCCACGGCTGCGCAGTATGCCAGCGAGTAGTAGAAGCTGGGTGACAGCATCGACAGTTGAATGGTCCCGACTAAGCTGGCGGGGTTCGAGGGGGCCGTGAAGTTAAACGGAAACCAGTGGTGCTGCTTGAACCAGGCATTGATCGGCAGGCCGAGGTCTGCTTTCCAGTGGTATAGGAACACACAGAACGCCATGAACAGGAGGAGC
>JAJUHR010000083.1 GCA_029267795.1 Planctomycetota bacterium | reverse complement strand
TAGGTTAAGCCGGTCGGCGAGGCATCGATGCCCCGCTCCAGCGCCACCTGGGCGTACCCCGCTGCCTGGGCCGACTGGGTCTCGAATAACTCCATCGAATCCACATCATATGCGGAGGGGCGCCGGCGTCAGAAACAGGGCGAAATCAGCGGGCATGATTGTAAGTATCCGCATGCAAGAATGTTGTGTTCGTTTGCGGCGGCTCGTGGCCGTTGTGGCGATCCGACCCATTTAGGTACTATTGAAGCGGATGAGCGAGGGCGCAGCCAATCTCGATACGCCCGCGATGCGGCAGTATCGCCGGTTCAAGCAGCAGCACCCAGACTGCGTGCTGTTTTTCCGCATGGGCGACTTCTACGAGATGTTTTTCGACGACGCGAAGCTGGCGCACCGGGTGCTGGGCGTGACGCTGACGCAGCGCACCGAGGGCATCCCGATGGCTGGCGTGCCCTACCACAGCGTGGAGGGGTATCTGCGGCGGATGATCCAGGCGGGGTACCGCGTGGCGGTGTGCGACCAGATGGAGGACGCTTCCCAGGCCAAGGGGATCGTCCGGCGAGAAGTCACCCGGCTGATCACGCCGGGCACGCTCACCGATGAATCCTTGCTGGAGGAAGGCCGGGACAACCCCCTGGCGGCGGTGGCGATCCACGGGAACGCTGCGGCGTCGGTCGCTTGGGCGGAGCTGAGCACGGGGGCGTTTTCGCTGGCGACGTTTCGGCTGGAGGAACTGGCGGACGAGCTGGCGCGCATCGGGCCGCGGGAGCTATTGCTGCCGGAGGGTGCGACTGAGGATGAGGCTGAGGGTCGCGGCGGAGGGGAGGTCGTCGCACGCGTGGTCGAATCGCTCGGCTGCGCGGCGGTTCGTCGGCCGCTGTGGCAGTTCCGGCAGGGCGAGGCCGTGGAGGTGCTGTGCAGGCAGTTCGGGGTGCGGACACTGGAGGGGTTTGGACTCTCGCACGAGGACCCGGCATTGGGCGCAGCCTCTGCGGTGGTGCACTATCTGCTTGAAACGCAGGTCGCTGGAGGTGGGGGGACGGGCGAAACGCGATTGTCCCACCTGCAGCCGCCACGGCTGTTCAACAGGCGGGACTACTTGGTGATCGATCAGACTTCGCTGCGGAGCTTGGAGGTGGAACGCACCCTGCGGTCGGGCAGTGTGCAAGGCAGCCTGCTGGGGGTATTGCAGGGCTGTGTGACCGCGATGGGCAAGCGGCTGCTGCGGCAATGGCTGTGCTATCCGCTGCGCCAGCGCGGGCTGATCGAGGCGCGCCAGCGGGTTGTGGGCGCGATGGTCGAGGACGGCGGGTTTTTGGAGGGGCTGCGCCGATCGTTGGACTCGGTACAGGACGTCCAGCGGATCGTCGGGCGGGTCGCTGTCGGGCGTGCGACGCCACGGGATTTGGTCGGACTGGGGCGTAGCGCGGCGGCGGCGGAGACGTTGGCCCGGCAGCTGGCGGAGCGGCCGGCTGTGCGGGAGCAGCATCGGCGGCTGTTGGGGGTGGCGGGGTCGCTGACGGAGTTGGCGGGGCAGATCGCCGCGGCGTGTGTGGACGCGCCGCCGGCGCACCTGCGCGAGGGCGGGCTGATCCGGGACGGGTACGACGCCGAGCTGGACGAATGCCGCAGGCTGCGGCGCGACGGCCACGGCTGGCTGGCGGAGTATCAGCGTCGGCTGATCGAGCAATCGGGGATTACCAGCCTCAAGGTCGGCTACAACAAGGTGTTCGGGTACTACATCGAGGTCACCGCCGCCAACGCCGGCCGGGCGCCGTCGCAGTGGGTTGCGCAGCAGACGCTCAAGAACGCGCAGCGCTACACCACGCCGGAGCTGAAGCAGTACGAGGGCAAGGTGCTCAGCGCCGAGCAGCGCGCCATCGCCCGGGAGCAGGACCTGTTCGTCCACCTGTGCGAGCAGTCCCAGCAACACCTGCCGGCGCTACAGCGGTTCGCCGAGACGGTGGCGGAATTGGACGTGCTGGCGTGCTTCGCGGCCCGGGCGGCGCGGTGGCGGTACGTGCGGCCGACGATCGTCGAGGAGCCGATGCTGGACATCCGCGGCGGGCGCCACCCCGTGCTGGACGAGCTGCTCGGTGATCGGTTTGTGCCGAACGATGTGCGGCTTGGTCTGCAGGGGTGGGAGCGGGGCTTACCCGCTGTGGCGGGCAACGGAGCAGCGGGGAAAGATGGTGAGGCCAACAAAACCGCGCAAGCGACCTTGGCGCTGATCACCGGGCCCAACATGGCGGGCAAATCCACCTACATCCGCCAGGCGGCGCTGATCACGCTGATGGCGCACACCGGCGGCTTCGTGCCGGCCGAGGCGGCGACGATCGGGTTGTGCGACCGGGTCTTTACCCGCATCGGCGCCAGTGACGAGCTGCACACCGGCCAATCCACTTTCATGGTCGAGATGACCGAGACGGCCAACATCTGCCACCACGCCACAGCCGCGAGCCTGGTGATCCTCGACGAGATCGGGCGGGGCACGAGCACGCTGGACGGGCTGTCGCTGGCGTGGGCGATCGCGGAGCACCTGGCCGGGCGCGGTTGCCGGACGCTGTTCGCCACGCACTATCACGAGCTGACCGCGCTGGCGGAGCGATTCGTGAACGTGGCGAACCTGAGCGTGGCGGTGCGGGAGTGGAACGATCAGGTGGTGTTTCTGTATCGGATCTTGCCAGGGGCAACCGACCGCAGCTACGGGATCCACGTGGCAAAGATCGCCGGGTTGCCGGAGGCAGTGATCCGCAGGGCCAACGACCTGCTGGCCCGGTTGGTCGTCAGCCACGCGCCTGCGGGCCGCAACGGCGACGCAGCCGCGGGAGACACGGACCCCCTCGCGCCCCGCCCACCCGCCAACGGCGAGCAGCTATCTCTATTCACCGAGTACATCAGCCACCCGGTGATCGAGGAGTTGCGAAGCCTGGACATTCACACGCTGAGCCCTATCCAGGCGTTCGACTTGATGCGGCGCTGGCAGCAACGGGTGAATTCACTTGAACACTGAGTAGAGGCGGTTTCATAACCCCCGTCTCCCCTTCAGGGGAGAGACCGGGGCGAGGAGTGAGGGGTGAAAACCCCCGGAAACTCCCCTGAAAAATCGCCGGTCCATCCCTCACCCCAACCCTCTCCCAACCTGGGAGAGGGGGTCATGAAACCGGTTTTACTCAAAAAACAAAAGAGGAAAGCCGCGGTGTCGCGGCGAGCCGATGGCGGCGGGAGGGGTTACCCCTTCGTTTTGACGCCGATCTGCGGGCAGTCTTTGGCCAGGGCGCACTGGCTGCACAGGGGCTTGCGGGCGAAGCACACACGCCGGCCATGGAAGATCAGCAGGTGGCCCAGCATCGTCCACTGTGGGCGTGGGAACAGGGCCATCAGGTCCTGCTCGATTTTTTTCGGGTCAGCGTGGGGGCTTAGGCCTAGCCGCTGAGCCAGGCGGCTGACGTGCGTGTCGACGACGACGCCTTCGTTTTTGCCGAACGCGTTGCCGAGCACGACGTTGGCGGTCTTACGTGCGACCCCCGGCAGCTCCAGGAGCTCTTCCATCGTGTTCGGCACTTGGCCGGCGTGCTTCTGCACCAGCAGGCGGGCGCTACCCAGCAGGGTCTTGGCCTTGTTGCGGTAGAAGCCGGTGGAGCGGATCGCCTGTTCAAGCTCGGGCGGGTTGGCCTGGGCCAGGGCCTTCGCGTTGGGGTATCGCTTGAACAAGTCGGGCGTGACCATGTTCACGCGGGTGTCGGTGCACTGGGCTGAAAGGATCGTTGCCACCAGCAACTCGTACGCGTTGCGGTGATCCAGGGCGCACTTGGCGTCGGGGTAGAGGCGTGCCAACTGGCGGTAGATGCGTTCGGCTCGACGCTTCAGATCGTCGTTAGGGAGGGATGCTCTGGCGTGAGCGCTCGTGCCTGCCCACGGGCGCGTGGTTTTTTTTAGTTGCCGGGCACGCCCGTTTTGGGGAGGGGCAGCGGTCTTGCCTTGAGTTTTTTCAGCAGGGGCCATGGTCGGGTTCTTGCGACGCGGCGACGATTGGTTCAAAGCCGGTATGTCTCCGCTTCGTATTCTAACCACAGCAGCCGGCGGAATTGAGGGGGGCGGGCGGTGTCACAGCAGGCCGGCTGTCTCGTCGAGATCGAAGACGGCGTTCATGTTTTGGATGGCCTGGCCGCTGGCGCCTTTGATCATGTTATCGATGGCGCTGAACACGACCACGCGTGTGGCGCCGTTGTTCTTCACCAGCCGGACGGTCAGGTCGCAGAAGTTCGTGCCGACGACGTGCTTGACGTTCGGCAGGTCGTTGCGGACGCGCACGAAGGGCTCGTCGGCGTAGGCTTGCTCGAACGCGTCGAACAAGTCTTCCTCGGTCAGGTCGGGGGCGACCGGCTGAAGGTAGATCGATTCGAGGATGCCGCTGTCGATCGGGAGCAGGTGCGGCACCAGCAGCACGCCCACGTCCGAGCCGGTGACGCGCGATAGGCTCTGCTGGATCTCGGGTTGGTGGCGGTGAGCGCCGATCTGGCCGTAGGGCCCGTACGCCTCGTTTTGTTCGGGGAAGTGCAGGTGTGGCGCGGGGCTGCGGCCGGCGCCGGTGACGCCCGAAGCCGCGTTGACGATGATCCCGTCGGGTTGGACCAGCCTGCGCTCCAGAAGCGGGGCGATGCCCAGCGCCGCGGCGGTGGGGTAGCAGCCGGGGTTGGCCACCAGACTCGCCCCGGCCAGATCGTCTCGGAAGAGCTCCGGCAAGCCGTAGACCGCACTGGGCAGGTGGGCGATGTCGGTGTGGGGGTGGCCATAGACCGATTCGTACAGGGCCGGGTTCTTCAGGCGGTAGTCTGCGGACAGATCGATCACCGTCAGTCCGGCTTCGAGCAGGGCCGGGACGTGCGCCATCGCGGCCCGGTGGGGCAGGGCCAGAAAAACAACGTCCGCTTCACTTCCGATCGCTCCGGGGTCGATCGGGCGGCATTCCGCCAAGTCTTCGGGGATGCGGCCGAGGAACCGCGGGAACACCTCGACGATGTTGGGCAGCTCCTCGCGATGGCTGGCCAGGTAGGTCAACTCCGCAGCGGGGTGGCGCAGCAGCAGGTCGATCAGGTGGAACCCCGTGTAGCCGGTAGGACCGATGATGGCGACTCGTAAGCTCATAGGTCCCAATCGTATTCTCCCGGAGCGGTCCCGGCACGTGGGACGGGGGTGGGAGTGAAGAGGAGATGACCTCAAAAGCTTGTTGTTAGGTTAAGATCATGCTAACATTGTCCTAACATCAATGCCTCACGCGAAAAGGGCTGATTGAGATCGTGTCTGGGGTGCCGGAAAGGAGGCCGTTTCGCCGTGAACCTCACTCCTAAACAGTTGAGGATCCTTACGCGGATCCGCGACGTGCGTCTGACCCGCGGCTATTCGCCCACGCTGCAAGAGCTGGCGGACGAGCTGGGCGTCAGCAAGGTAACCGTGTTCGAGCACGTGGAGGCTCTGATCAAGAAGGGCGCGCTGCGTCGGCAGGCGAACCGGTCGAGGTCGCTGGATCTGGCGCCGGGGGTGGAGCTGCCGCACGAGTCGGGGGGCGTCCGGCTGCCGTTGGTGGGTCGGATCGCCGCGGGTCGGCCGATCGAAGCGGTGGAGGACCGCCGGACGCTCGACCTTGAGGCGCTGTTCACGGCGGGGACGCAAGGCGTCGGGGCGGGCGAGACCTTCGTGCTGCGGGTGGAGGGGGATTCGATGATCGAGGATCAGATCCGCGACGGGGACTACGTGATCGTGCAGCGCAGCTCCACAGCCCACAACGGCCAAACCGTCGTGGCGTTGCTCGACAACGGCGAAGCCACGTTGAAGAAGTTCTACCGCGAACGCCGGGGCATCCGCCTGCAGCCGGCCAACGAACGGTACGAGCCGATCTTGGTCAAGAACTGCCAGATTCAGGGGATCGTGATCGGGGTCGTCCGCGTGTATGCGTAAGAACCGGTTTCGAAACCCCACTCCCCTTCAGGGGAGCGGCCGGGTGAAGGGGTGAAACCCCCGGAAACTCCCCAGAAAAACATCGGTCCATCCCTTATACCCCAACCCTCTCCCGAATCGGGAGACGGGGGTTATGAAACAGGCTCTAGGGCCTCCGATGGCCCCCATCGTCCTGTCACGAATCCGAACTGATTTGACCGAGTTCGAAGCCCATGCGGTGAGCTGCGCGGGCTTCTTTTTCATCCGGTCGCCCGCTATTAAGGGCGTCGGAACGTCAGGCCGTAGTGGTACGGAGGAAGGTCGATGGGCGTGTCGGCCAGCGGGCTGAAACCGGCTTCGATGGCCCAGGCCCGACACTGCTGCGGACGCGGGCGGATCTCCATGCTCGGGCCACGGGGTGTCCTGGGGTCGTAGTTCCAATGCGTCACGGCCAGGATCCCGCCGACGGCGGTGACCCTCCACGCTTCGCGCAGGATCGCCAGGGGGTCCTCGGCGTGGAGGATGTTGAAGAGCATCACATAATCGGCGTGCCGGTCGGGTAGGCCGGAGCCCTCGGCGATAAAGTCCCTCACCTCCGCGACGACGTTGTGCAGGCCTGCCGATTCGGCCTTGGCACGGGTGCCGGCCACCATCGTCGGGTCGATGTCGATCGCGAAGACGCTCCCCGTGACGATGCGTGCTGCGGGGATTGTGAAGGTGCCGTAGCCGCAGCCGAAGTCGATGGCGTGATGGGCCACCCCCGTGAGCCCAAGTTGGCGCAAAATTTCTTCGGGGTCGAAGAACGTGGACCAAAGGGCTTCCTCGGGCATCCCGCTTTCGCGCGCTTTCATAGTCTTGCGCTTCCTAATCCCGCGGGATTCTATGGCGTTTTTCGTTGGGGTGTGGCAGAGGCAAAGCGCAACCACGGCCGCGGGTGCCACCCATGGCTAGGACCCCAAGGTAACGCAGGGCGGGCCTTTGGCTCGCCGAGAGGGGTTCGCTGCGTCTTGCGATCTGGATTGCGGTGGGGCCACGGATATCTATGCTGATCTGTTCTTATTCGTTGGTTTTCAAAGGAGCCGTGGATGCAGGTATGGCTTTGGCTGGGGTTTGTCGTGCTGGTCCTGGCGATGCTGGCGCTGGACCTGGGGGTGTTCCATCGCCACGCGCGGGAGGTGAGCTTCCGCGAGGCGCTGGCTTGGACGGGCTTCTGGGTCCTGCTGGCGATGCTGTTCAACGTCGCGGTGTACTACCTGTACGAGCATCACCTGTTGGGGATCGGCGAGCAGATCGGGCACGAGCTTGGCGGCGGGCAGGCGGCCCTGCAGTTCCTGACGGGGTACCTGATCGAGAAGTCGCTGAGCCTGGACAACATCTTCGTGATCGCGGTGATCTTCAATTACTTCAAGGTGCCGCTGGCTTACCAGCACCGCGTGTTGTTCTGGGGGATCCTGGGTGCGCTGGTGATGCGGGGGCTGATGATCGGAGCTGGGGCGGCGTTGATCCAACACTTTGATTGGACGGTCTACGTCTTCGGGGGTCTGCTGCTGTTCACCGCCGCCAAGATGCTGGTCACCCGCGAGGAGAACCTGGACCCGGACCAGAACGTCTTCGTGAAGCTGGCCCGGAAGCTTTACCCGGTGACGCCGTGATTTCAGCAGGACCACTTTTTGACGAGGCTTCACGGTCGCCGCGCGATCACCCCGCTGATGCTGG
>JAJUHR010000123.1 GCA_029267795.1 Planctomycetota bacterium | reverse complement strand
GTCGCTGGCCATGGCGTGTGCGGTCAGGGCAATGATTGGCCTGGTATAGCCGAAACGCCGCAGCAGCCGCGTGGCTTCGTACCCGTCCATCACCGGCATCTGCATGTCCATCAGGATCACGTCAAAGGGATCGCCCTGTTCCAGACTTTCCATCGCCAACTCGAACGCGAACTGACCGTTGCTCGCGATGGTCACCTGCGCCCCGGCTTTGCCGAGCACCCGCGCGATCAGCCGCTGGTTGTCCAGGCCGTCCTCCGCCAGCAGCACGCGACAACCGTGTAACCCCGGCGGGTCGACAGGCGTGGCTGGGCGGTCGGGGCGATCGATCAATGGGCGGGTCACCTGATCCACCTCGATCATCGCCACACCGTCCATGTTTCCGGTCGCCACCGTGGCGCGGAAGCGTGTGCCCAGATCGCGCTGGGTTTCCAGGAGCACCAGGTCTCCGCCGAGCATCTGCGCCAGCCGCTTCGAGATCGTCAGCCCCAGGCCTGTCCCCCCAAACCGCCGCGCGGTCGACGTGTCCGCTTGGGTAAACGGCTGGAAGAGTTTGGCCACCTCCTCCTGAGTCATGCCGACTCCCGAATCAACCACGTCAAATTGCATCACCGGCGACGCGCCCTCGCGGCAAACAAACCGCACCACCAACCGGACGCCGCCCGTCTCGGTGAACTTGATCGCGTTGCCAAGCAGGTTGATCAGGATCTGCCGCAACCGCGTCGGGTCGGTCTGGATCGATTCGGGGATCGGCCCGATGTACTCGGCGTTCAACGACAGATTCTTGGCGTCGGCGCGGACCCCGATCAGGGTCACCGTTTCAGCCACGATCTGGCGCGGCGAGCACCGGACCAGCTCGACGCCCAGCTTGCCCGCCTCGATCTTCGAGATGTCCAGGATGTCGTTGATGATCGTCAACAAGTGGTCGGCGTTCCGGCGGATCGTCTGGACACAATGCTCCCGCTCTTGAGCCGTCTGGTTCGCGTCCAGCAAGAGATCGGCAAACCCCAGAATCGCCGTCATGGGCGTGCGGATCTCGTGGCTCATGTTCGCCAGGAAATCGCTCTTGGTCCTGTTGGCCACCTCGGCGGCCTCCCGGGCGGCGGTCAACTCCGCCGCCTTCGTCGCCAGCTCGACGTTCTGGGACTCCAATTGCTGGCGGACCTCGACCAACTCCTCCGTAAAACTACGCAGATGATCCTCCACCTCTTTCTGCTTGGTGATGTCCCCTAACGAACCGGCCATCCGAACCGCCTGGCCGGAACCATCCCACACCGCCTGGCCCCTGAGTCGAAACCATCGGAACCCCTGGTGGGTCGTCCACAGGCGGCATTCGACGTCGCAAGGGCTGCCTCTGTTCAGGTGGTCTTGGATCGCCGCCGCGACCCGCTCGCGATCCCACTCATGCAGGCGCGACTCAAAGCTGTCGAACACGCTCGGCAGGTCCCCTTCCTCGCACCCGAGCAGCTCCTTGTACCGGAGCGAATAGAACACCTGCCCCGTGCGGACATCCCAGTCCCATATGGCCTCGCTGGTCCCGCGGATGGCCAGCTCGTACCGCTGTTCGCTTTCCCGCAATTGCGACTCGATCGCCTTCTGCTGCGAGATGTCGCGCATCACGCCCATGAACAGCCTGCGCGGCCCCAGCCACACCTCTGTGGAGGCCAGCGCCAGCGGGAAGACGGTGCCGTCCTTGCGCTGGCCCACCAGCTCACGCCGGCGGCCAAGAACGGCCGTATGCCCGGTACGCAGGTAGCGGGCGATGTGCCCGTCGTGCTCCTCCCGATAGGGCGAAGGCATCAGCATCGAGATGTTTTGACCGACCACCTCGTCCGCGCCGTAACCGAACATCTGCTCGGCAGCGGGGTTGAACGTCTCGATCAATCCCCGCTCGTTGATGACGACGATGGCATCGGCAGCGTTGCTCACGATCGCGCGGGTGTACGCCTCGCTGGCCCGCAGCGCCCGCGCCTTCTTGCGATGCCCTCGCTCCACAAACAGCAGGACGCCCGTGGCCACGGCGAGCATGCTCAGCACGGCAAAGAACACCCCGCGGACGTACCAGATCGGACGCATCACCTCATCCACGTCGACTTCCGTCGCCACACCGAAGTCGTATTCACCCAGCCAGGTCCAGGCCCCAACCACCGGGACCCCGCGGTAATCGCGGTAACCCTGAACGTCACACCCGCTGCGCCCCGTGGTCGCGAAGGCCGCCATCCGGGTCAGAGGCTGGGCTTCTCGCGGCGTCGAGGGCTCGAACCCGGCCACCAGGTTGCCACCAGGGTCACGCAGGTGCACGTTCAGAATCGCCTGGGCGTCGGGCCGATTGGGCAGCAGGCCGACGGTCCGAAGATGATTGTTGAAGCGGCTGTCCGAGAGCATCAGGCCCCGACCGTCGAACGCATAAGTTTCCCCGGTCTCACCATAACGGGCCACGGTCAGGATCTGCGTAAAGGAAAGCTCCGGGCGGATGCGAAAGCTGAGCACGGCCACGGGCTGGCCCCGATCGTCGTAGACGGGGGTGGCCACGAACATCGTCGGCCGGCCGTGGCGGAACACGCCCTGCTCATCGGGCAAGGCAATCTCGGCGGGGAACGGCTTGGTCACCAGGGTCTCCCCCGCCAGGGCACGGGGGATGAAATCACAGTCGGCGAGATTGCGCCGCCCCACAGGCTCGTCGAACAGCGCAGCGATGTTGACCCCTCGGTGGTCCGTGACCACAAAACCGATATACCCGTACGCCCGACAGATAGGCAACAAGTATTGGCGCAACCGAGTCAGCGATTCGCTTCTCAGCAACGACTGGGGCGTGCAATCCGGATTCTGCCCCAGGCTCACCAGGTCCACGACGCAGGAACGGACCATCGGCTCGCCGGCCTGGACCTCTGCGGTCTTCTTTTGGGAGTCGATCCAAAGCCCCAGGGCAGCGACGTCGGCATTAAGGATGGCGGTCAATTCCTCCGCCAACTGCTGCTTCAGCCGCTCCTCGATCTCCACGTAGGCCAGGTACCCCCCGACCACAAGGACCGCAGCCACGAGCACCGGTACATACCACGACCTGAACCATACCGGGATCATGACCTTGCCCCCAGGCGGCGAACCGCACCGACCGATCCAATCGCCACCGGGCGCGGACCGCACCCCCGCCACCCCACTCCGTGGAGGCGAGCCAACCCGCCGAGCCGAGATCCAAAGCAGCCCGTCATCCCGCCCTTCCGCTATCAGCCCCGGCGCCTCCGCCTTGAACCGATAAGACCTCGGCGATGGAACGGGCCTGCGGGACCTCGCCGGACTTGCCCGCCAGGGTGCCGCCGTTCGTTTCGATCTTGAACCTGGTTACGAGGGTCCGCAGTCGCTCGGCGCGCGCCGAGAGCTGGACCGCCGCTTCCGCCGCCTGTTTGGCGCCTTCCCCCGCCTGCCGAGTCACCCCGCTGATGGACTCCACGTTACGCGAGACCTCCTCACTCGCCGATGACTGCTGCTGCGCCGCCGCGGCGATGGACTGGATCATCCCCGATACTTCTTGCGCGCGGGCGACGATGTGCCGCAGGCTCTGCCCGGCCTCCGTGGCCAGGTGAACCCCGGCCTGGACCTGCTCTTTCCCGGCCCGCATCCCGCGGATGGTCTGACTCACCACCTCGCCCCCCTCCTTGGCCACCCTGCCCGATTCGCCCGCGCAGCTCGCCGCCCTCCCCGCCGCTTCCCAGCCCGCAACCACAGGGATCGTGCTGAAAATCTTCGCCTCCCAATATGACTCGCCACGGTCAATGGTGGCTCTAAGGCCCTCCAGCAGCGCCGGATAATCAAACGCTTGGCCGGTGTTTAATCGGCTGACATGGTTCTTGGCTTCATCCGCCACGGCGGTAAACGCCGCAGCGCGATCCACCATCGCCCCCATGGCGCTGCCCTCAAACCCTTCGATGAACACAAAGTAGTTCGCCAACACCACCAACGTGAGAACCCCCAGGGTAAGAACCACAATCCTTGCACCGAGCTTCAACGATTTGATCCGTGCCCACATTGCGGAGCCTCCCTATACCCCCGGCAAGACTTCTGCCCCGGATATGTGGTTCCAATCGACTGCCTATCGAACGGGCAGCCGGTAACAACGCGACACCGCTGCGCAGGATCACCTCCCTGAATCCGAGACTCGGCCCTCCCGATGCAGCCCCGTGAGCCCCGTGATCGCTTCGTCGGCATGGTGCACCGTGATCACCGCGTGCCGCCGCAGCACCGCCAGGATCAGTGACAAAGCCCATCGCTCCTCTGCTCCGGTCAGCCGCTCGTTCGCAACCCCCAGCGGGCTTCCCCCAACAACCCCGGGCTGGCTGTCTTCGGGCATGATCAGGTCTCCCAGGACGAGCCAGCACCATCACGCCGCGCCCGAGCCGACGCACTCGCACGTGATCGAGCCGGGTCGGACCCGTCGCACCCTCGTGTGGATTGGCCAGCCACACACACCAACCCGAGCCTGCTCCCCCAGCCACCAGCCAGCTGGAGGCACCTATACAGGCCCCGCCCCAGAAAAGGATTACCCCCCAAGGGACACCCCGATAGGATTGGCATCGGACGAGCGCGGCCGCGACGGCTACCAGATGTGTCTGACAAAAATTAAGAAATGGCTGCTTCCGGCCTCTTGAGCCAATCAAGCAGGCGGGACAACTCCAGCAGGCTCGGCACACCGAATTTCACCAGGATCCTCGAACGGTGCGTGGCGACGGTCTTATCGCTAAGCCCCAGCTGCAGCGAGACGTGCTTGTTGGACATCCCGCCCAGCAGCATCTGCAGCACCTGCTTCTCACGCTTGCTCAACGCAGACAAAGCTCGCTCGGCCCTTTCACGGCGGCGGTGCGCATCCCGCATCGAACGATCCAACTCCATCGCCCTCTGCACCTGATCGATCAAATCCTGCGGCCGAAATGGCTTCTCAAGGAAATCAACCACCCCGGCCTTAAACGCATGCACCACCGTGGGCACATCGCCGTGCCCGCTGATGATAATCACCGGCGGACAATACCCTTGCCTCTCCTTCACTCGCTTGATCAGCTGCAAGCCACTGATGTCCGGCAGACGCTGGTCCAGCACGAGGCAATTGAACGGCTCCCGCTCGCACGCTTTGACGAACGCCGTCCCGCCCTCGAACGTCTCCACCTGCATCCCCACCGATTCCAGCAGCGCGCGGATCGACCGCCGCACGGCAAGATCGTCATCCACCACGGCGATCCTCGCCTCCTTCGACCCCAGGGTCGCGTCCTCCCCCTTATGATCTGCGGTCTTCGGGCTCATCGTGGGGTTAATCCGTCTCTCGCTAGGCATCCCATCGGCAGAAAACCAGGGCCGTTTCATCCCGCAAAACGGATGATTCAATCGACCAGGGAATGAAAACGGCCATACAAAATATCAATCGATCCAATTTTATTTTTGACCAGAACGCACGACCAAGGCAAACAGAACACCCATCCAACGGACCCGATTCGGCTCGCCTTACGGGTCCGAGTCGCACCCCGCAGGCAACCAAAACTCAAAGACCGTCCCGGACCGATCGCTCCGCACCAAATAGATCTCTCCGCCTTGCGCATGGACGATGTTGCGGATGATCCATAACCCTAGCCCGACCCCTTGAGGCTTGTCGGAATGAAAGGCCTCGAACAGGGTCTCCCGCATGTCAGGTCGAATCCCCGGCCCGGTATCAGAAACGGTTACCACCACACGGCCGGGCTCTTGAAACCAGGTCTTGACCGCCACTTCCCGGCTCTCGCAGCCCCCAGCGTCGATCGCCTCGATCGCGTTGCGGATCAGGTTGCACATCACCTGCTGAATCCCGATGCGGTCCGCCAACACCTGTGGGATCGCATCGCTCAACTCCTCACGCAGCAACACGTGCCTGAACCGAGCTTC
>JAJUHR010000043.1 GCA_029267795.1 Planctomycetota bacterium | reverse complement strand
CCCGCATCGCCCTCTTCGAAGCCGCCGCCCGCAGCCCGCGCAAACCCGCCTACCTCGACCTCGAACTGGCCGCGTACGAACAATCCGCCGATTGGCGCAGCACGATCAACCGCATCACCCCCACTCCAACCCCTAACGCCGCTCCCGCCTTGATCCTTTCCTCGCACGACTTCCAGCGCCGCCCCGTGGACCTGCAGCACCGCATCGACGCCATGACCGCCGCACCCCACTGCAGCGTCGTCAAGGTCGCCTGGCAGGCCCAATCGCTTAGCGACAACATCGAGGCGTTCCGCATCCTGCTCGCCACCCGCAAGCCCACGACCGCCTTGTGCATGGGGGAGTTCAGCCTGCCCAGCCGAGTGCTCGCCAAAAAATTCGGCGCTCTCCTCACCTTCGCCGCGCTCGACAACGCCTCCACCACCGCCCCCGGCCAACCCACGCTCGACGACCTCAAGCACCTTTACCGCTGGGACGCCCTCACCCCGCACACCCGCGTTTATGGCGTCATCGGCTACCCCGTCGCCCACTCCCTTAGCCCCGCGATCCACAACGCCGGCTTCACCGCCACCCGCTTCGACGCCGTCTACCTGCCCCTGCCCATCCAGCCCGACTACGACCCGTTCCACGCCGTCCTCAGCGATTGGCTCACCCTCCCGCAACTGCACTTCCGAGGTGCTTCGGTCACCCTCCCCCACAAAGAAAACGTGCTTTGGTTCGTTCGCGAGCAGCACGGCCAAACTGAACCGCTCGCCGCGCAGATCGGCGCCGCCAACACCCTCGCCGTCCGCGACGACGGCTCCCTCTACGCCTCCAACACCGACTACGCCGCCGCCCTCGACGCCGTGTGCCACGCACTAGGCATCACCCGCGACGGTTTGCGCAACCTCCGCGTCGCGGTCATCGGCGCAGGTGGCGTCGCCCGCGCCGCCATCGCCGGCTTCGCCCACCACGGCGCCACCGTCGTCATCTACAACCGCACCTTCAACAAAGCTCAAGTCCTCGCCGCCGAATTCAAAGACCTTCCGCCCTCGCCCGCCGGCCCACCCGGCAAGGTGGTCGCCGCCCGCCTCGACAAGCTCTGCGACTCCTGCTGCCACGTGTACATCAACTGCACGCCCATCGGCATGCATCCCCACGTCGACGCCACGCCCATCCCCCACACCGCCCGCCCCGAATGCTGGGGCCCCGACACCGTGGTGTTCGACACGATCTACAACCCGCGCCAAACCCGCCTGCTCCGCGAAGCCCACGCCGCCGGCTGCCGCACGATCCCCGGCATCGACATGTTCCTCCGCCAAGCCGCAGCCCAGTTCATGCTCTGGACAGGCCAGCCCGCGCCCCTCGACGTGTTCCGCCAAGCCATAGAAGCCCGACTGCCGTGTACAACAACCCCTTGACCTGTCAATGATATTTAGCCGCCGTGAACACACGGCGAGCTTTTCTCTGCACCGCGATTCCCCTCACGCCGGCGACTCGAACGCCGCGACATGATGCCTAACCACCGGCTTTTGGCCCGGTTGAAACTCCACGCCTACGACGTCGAACCGGATCGGCCGGTCGGTGAACCCGTACCGCCGCGCCCACTGCGCCGCCAGATACGCCAGCCGGCGCCGCTTGCGCCCGTCCACATGCACCTCGGGCTGCAGCTCCCACGCCACGCCCGTCCCCACCCGCCGCGACGCGCTGCTCTTGACCTCCACCACCACGACCGTCCGCCGGTCGGGCGCCTCCGCCACGATGTCCATTTCCCCTATCCGGGTGCGCATCTTGCAACCCAGGATCCGATACCCCCGCCGCCGCAGAAACCGCGCCGCCAGTCGCTCACCCCGATCACCGACGGACGCCCCGACACCTTGCTTAAGCCGCACCCACCACCGCGAAATTGCTCGAAACAGGCCCACCACGCCAAGCTGCCCCACTCAACCCGCTCACTCCGCCGGCGCGTACCGGCTCATCGCCACCTCCAGTAGCGCCTCAGCCATCTCCTCGATCGGGTCGTAACTCCCATTCTTGAATAGCTCTTCCCGATAACGCTGCGTCAGGTCGCGGAACCGCTGCCTCCGCAGCGACTCCTCGATCTCCAACTGCACCTCCCGCAGCGACCTGCCAGCCGGCTCCTCCATCGACTCCACGTACACCCACCAATCCGCGTCGGGCAGGCGCACCCGCCTCGAACGCTCGCCCACCCCCAGGCTCAGCATCGCCTCGTTGAGCTCCGGCTCGCTGAACACCTCCTCGCCCACCGCCGGCTCCGACATCAAGCCGCCCTCCTCTCGCCGGTACCGGTTCGCCTCCATCTGGGCCACCGATTCGAACGATTCGCCCGCCCCCAGCCTCGCCTCCACCTCGTCAGCCACCGACGCCTCCGTCACGCGGATCAGCCGAAGCAGCCGGGTCCGCGGCGGATTGAACTCATCCTGGTGCTCGTGGTAGTAACGCTCCACATCCTTGCGCGTCACGTAGATCTGACTGAACAGCTTCTGCCGCAGGTACTGCTGGACCACCAGCTTCTGCCGCGTATCCTCGAGGGTCTCCTCCAGGTCGCGCCCCGTCTGCACACGCAGGCTCTCGTCCGCCACCGCCACCGATCCCCGGCCCCAAAATCGGATCAGCTCCTCTCGCTCCTGCTTCAGCAGATGCTGCAACCCCGCCCGCTCTCGGTCCGACAGCCGCTGCTCCGCTTCCCCAAGCAGCAGCGCATCCGCAACGATCTGACTCAGCCGCCCCGAGATCAACTGGTACGCACGCTTGCGAAATTCAACCCGCGGCAGCGTCTGGCCCAACGCCGCCAACTGCTCCACGATCGGCTCCAGCACCGCGTCGGCGTAGATCGGCCGGCCGTTCACCTGGCCCAGCATCGCCGCTACCGTGTACCGCGGCGTCTCGACGCCCCCTCCGCTACCCCCCTCGACCCCCACCTCGCCGGAGGTCCCGCCCTCAGGCCCCTCAACACCCGCCTCTCTCGCGGGCCCCGTCCCACTCACCGCGCCGCCGCCCCGCACGCCGGCAGCCCCCGAACCCGCCGCGATCGTCACCGCGCCGCCGCCCCCGCCACCGCCAGCACGCAACCACCCCCGCCCGCCGGAATCAAACGGCCAGCCAGCGTCGACCGGCAAACGCGCCGCGGAGCAACCCCCCAGCCACGCCACGCTCAACACCGCCACAGCCGCCGATGGAACCCAGCTCACACCCACCGCCACAGCTTACCCAGCTCCCTCCCCGCCGTCACGCGCAAGCCCCCACCAACCGGCAAACACCAACCGCCGCTCCCAGGCAACCGGCGGTGGGACCTCGCAAAACCACAACGCACGCCTTCAAACCGCTTTACACCCCGCTGGAATCCAACACCGGCAATCGCAAGATAGGAGACTTGATCTTCACCACCACCTGCGGCGCAGCCACGCCCTCCGGCTCGAACAGGTCGATGTCCGTGGCGAACAACTCCTCCACCCGCCGCTTCGCCGCCTCCATCTTCGGGTAACGCACCTCGCGGAAACCGCTGACCGACTCCGGCACACGCAGGACCTCCAGCCACCGCTGGTACTCCCGCACCCCCTTCGCCGGCGACCAATCGAACCGGTCCAGCAGCTGCACGTACCAGTCCCGGAACTCCCGCTCGCGATGATGCCACCGCGGCATCAGCGACCGCAGAAACCCCATCCGGCTCATCAGCCTCAGCTGCCACTCGCGGCTCTTCCAATCGAACCGCACCCGGCACCCAAACAGCTCAAACTCCGGCTGGTTGTAATGCCGATAGACGATCCGGTCCCCGTTGTTCGGGTTGACGTTGAACCGCCTCCGATCCCGCTTGTACTTCTCCGGGTTCGTCAGCATCGCGGCCACGTACACCTCGTCCTTAATCAGCATCACCTTCGCCAGGTTCCACACCGCCGCCCGCGTAATCGCGTACCCCCGCTCGGGGCTGTCCTTCTGGAACACGTCCACCAACCGGTGGCAGTACTGCCGGGCGTAGCCGATCCCACCCCAGATCAGGCAGTCGTACGCGCGGATCACCACGTCCCGCCGCAGCGCATCGTCCACCCGGTGTCCGCGTGTCGCCCGGAACGTCTGCTTCAGCAACACGCGGAACTGCTTGGCGATCCGCTCCGCCCGACGACCGCCGCCGAACTGGGCCCGCAGCGTGTTGGTCTTCCGCCGCACCGCCCGGCGCGCCGTCTCGTACTCGTGCTGCGGCTCGACCACAAACAACCCCGGCTGCACCGCGATCTTCCGCCCGATATTGAACGCCCGCAGGTTCCGCGCCACGTCCTGCCTCACCACCCTGTGGATCGCCCGCTCCAACGCCTCGATCTTCAGCGGCAGGTACCCCTTCTGGTACGCAATCCCCAACATCATGATGTTCGCGTACAGCTTCGAATCGAGCACCCGCTCGCACAGATCCCCCACGTTGAACCCAAAGTAGTGACCCCGGTGGGTATACCGCCGCAGCGCCCCCTCCAGGCTGTCGACGGAGAAATTCTCGCGCCCCATCAGCGTCAGGATCGTGGGCGTCTTGGCCGTGTTCACCACCGCCGCCGTTCGGTCCGGCGATGCCACACGGTGCGGGTGCCGCGGGTCGATGCTCCGCGTCGCTTCCAGCAGGTCCACGCCCAGGATCAGGTCCGCCTTGCCGTAAGGGATCACCGGCGTCGTGCACAACGCCACGCTCGGGCCGCAGCCGCTCGCCCCAGGACGCTGCTCCACCGCGCCCGCCCGCGCCGACGGGTCCATCCGCGTGTACACCAGTTGGCTGAACACCCCGCCGTTGCGGATCGCCAGCCCCTTCTTGTCCAGAAACTGCACGTGGTAGCCCATCTCGTGCCCAGCAGCCACCAATATCGCCGTGCACAGCCCGATCCCCATCCCCCCCACGCCCGCTAGGTAACACCGCCACGTCTGCTGGTCCGCGTGCAGCGGCCGCGGAGGTTCCGGCAGGTCCGTCAGGTCCACGTGCTCGTCCCCCTGACGCGGCGGCCTCTTCCGCACCACCGTCACCTCTTCAAACGATGGGCACGCCCTGATCCGCTGGCACGCCCCGTCGTTCACGCACCACGAAAAGTCCGTCTGGATCTTCGGGCCGTAATCCGTCCCGACGATCTTCAGCCCCGGGCACCCCGTCTGGTTCGTGCACTCCAGGCAGAACTCGCACACCTCCGTCGCCACGTTCATGTGCGTCTTGCGGGGCAGGTACCCCAGCCCCTCCTGCACCGCACGCTCCTTCGAACGCGCCCGCCGGTGCAGCGTGATCCCGCACTCCTTGTCCGCGATGATCACCTTCACCCCGTCGCTGAGCACCGCCTGCTCCACCAGCTTGCGGTACCGCTGCCGGTCCTCCGGATTCGCCCGCGCCACGATCACGTCCTTCGCCAGCTGCCGAGGGATCATCGCCCGCACGATCCGCTCGATGTCCTGCGCAAACGTCGGCCGCCCCGTCAGATCGCACCCCACCCCGGGGTGGGTCTGGTGGCCGGTCATCGCCGTCGTCTTGTTGTCCAGGATGATGTACGTGATGTCTTGGCCGGCGCCGATCGAATGGCTGATCGCCACCTGCCCCGAATGGAAAAACGTCCCGTCCCCCATGAACACGATCTGCTTGTTATCGATGAACGGGTCCACCCCGCTGCCGGTCCCCCCGCCCAGCCCCATCCCCGAGTAGTTGTGCATCAGCGGCTTGTTCGGCTCGAACATCAGCATCGTGTAGCAGCCCGTGTCCCCGTGCACCACCAGGTCCACCGGCTTGCGCTTGTGCCGCTGCAGCATGTACTGCGGGTCCATCAGGTCCCGCCTCAGCTCCAGCAGCACGCTCGACGAATCACGGTGCGGACACCCCGGGCAGAACGTCGGCGTCCGATCCGGGATGTTCACCTCGTACTCGCCCGTCTGCCTCACCCGCTCCAGCTCCGCCGTCAACCGCCCGTTGGTCAGCTCGATCGGCAGCGTCGCGTGGCCCTTGATCAGCGGCACCAGCCGTTCGATCAACACCGAGGGGTTCAGCCCACGCGTCGCGGGGATCCCCGCCAGCCCCTGCGGGAACGCCTTGCCGTAAATCTCCACCTCCAGCGCCCCAGCCTGCCGCAACGGATTAAGGATCTGCAGCACCTGCCGCTCAACAAAACCCCGCCGCTCCTCCACCACCACGACCTGCCGACACCGCCGGGCAAACTCCGTCACGATCTGCTCGTCCACCGGGTAGCTCAGCCCCAGCCGCAGGATCGGCAACCGCCCGAACAGCCCCATCTCCGATAGGGCGTGGTTCAAATACGCGAACGCCATCCCCGTCGCGACAAAGCCCAGCGGCACCACCTCGTCCTTCTGAGGCCGGTGGTGGATCGTGTTCACCCCCAGACGCCGCGCCTCAGCCTTTAGCGCCCCAAACCGCTGCTCCAAACCCACCTCACGCCGCCCCGTCCGCGGCGGCAACAACACCGTCTGCTCCAGGTGTGGCTGGATATCCCGCTCGTAGCTGAGCGTCCGCTTCTGGTTCTCGTTGACCTGCGGGTAACGATTGGGGTAACACTCGACCGTCCCACC
Organism: Planctomycetota bacterium; assembly: GCA_029267795.1. Lineage (GTDB taxonomy): Bacteria > Planctomycetota > Phycisphaerae > Phycisphaerales > Phycisphaeraceae > JAJUHR01. The sequence goes on along the minus strand of JAJUHR010000043.1, from coordinate 3,350 downwards.
CCCGTCCGCCAGCGCCACCGTCATCATGTACCCGATGTAAATCCGCCCCGCCGACCCCAGCTTGAACGCCAGGTTCACCCAATCCTTGACCTCCTGCGGACACGACGGCTCAAGCATCGGCAGCCGCACATGCTCCGCCAGGAACCGCGAGTCCGCCGGCACCTGCGTCGATTCGCTCCAAGGGTCGTCCCCGCAAACGATTAACCCGCCCGAATCCCCCTGCGTCCCCGCCAGCACCCCCAACGCCAGGGCGTCGCTGGCCACGTGCACCCCCACCGACTTGAACGTGGTGATCGCACGGCAACCGGCCATCTGGGCGCCATTGACCATCGCCACCGACAACGCCTCGTTGTTGGCGATCTTGGCCACCACCCCCTTCTCGTTCAGCAGCGGGCCGATCGACTCCAGCGCGTCGAAAAACCCCGCCACCGGCGATCCGGGATACCCCGTCAGCAGGTGCACTCCTCCCTCGACCTCTAACGCCCCCTTCACCAACAACTCATTGCCGGTGAAGATTTCCCTGCCCATGTCTTTAAGGAAGCGAGGGTCGACCTTCATCGCTCAAAATCGTCCGGATAAGTGCTCGTTTCGTACCCTGATCAAACCCGATAGCTCGTCCAAGGGCCTGCACGCCGGCGGCTGATTCTCGCACATCACAAGACAGATCGCCCTATCCGTAGCTCGTGGCTCTAGCCGGTGACACCCTGCTCGGGGAAAAGGCAACCAGGCAGGTCGCGGATGAAAAGGGTGTCATCAGTTCGGTCAAGGTTAAAAAAGAGTATAGAGCCAGCCGCGTTCCCCCGCCAATCCATCGATCCAACGGCTTCGTCCAGCCCTATCGGCCGATTGCCCTTGGAATTTGGGAATTAACCCGCGCCTATCTCTTTACATCGTTCCAACCTTAGTATTATCGGACAAAACAACTCCAAACGCACACCGATCTTTACCAACTATCAAAACAGCCTTTACGAACACATTCCGAACCCGTCAATCAACCCGCTGTGCAGCCCAAGCTGAGCCTTAAGTAAAATCTTTTCCGCGATGGACCCACCCACCAGCGACACTCACGCACCCCAACCACCCCCGCACATCGTCATCGCCGGCTGGGGCTTGATCACCCCCCTGGGGCTGTCCGCTTGGTCCACCTTCTCCAGCCTTTTGCAAGGCAAAACCATCGCGGATCGCTGCGCCAACCTGCCCCCCAACCTCGACCCCGTTGCCCTCGTTCGCGCCGTAGGCTGCGTGGCCTGCGCCCAGCACACCAGCTCCGACCCCGCCCTGGAACTGGCCGAACGCGCCGCTCGCGAGGCCCTGGCCATGGCCCATACCGATCCCGCTGGGATCCCAACAGTGATCGGTGCCAGTAAAGGCGCCATGCACGCCTTGGCCACAGCCGTCAACGGGTATCTACAAGACCCAAGTGGTTGTCACCGCAAGGCGAAGACTACCCACCTCGACGCGGCTGAGTGCATCGCACTAGGACCGCATGGCTACCTCTCTTACCACCTCCAGCAGCGATTGCCGCTCAGTTCGACCACTAACATCGTGGCTGCGTGCGCCTCGGGTTTAACCGCCCTGCACGAAGCCCGCCTCGTCTTGACTACCCCACCCAATCCACCCCAAAAGGCCTTGGTCTTATCTTATGAATCTTCACTAATGCCCCACTTGATTTATAGTTACGATCGCCTTGGTGTATTGGCGCCGCTCGATCCGCTTCGCTACCGGGCTTTGCCGCTGGATCGCCGCCGCTCAGGGTTCATGCTTAGCGAAATGGGGGTCGCGGTCGTCTTGGAAGCGGTCGATCAACCCCAGCCCAGTCAAGTCGTGCTCCTGGATACCGCGGTGGCGACCGAAGGCTACGACCTGATCCGCCCCGCGCCGGGTATGCCTGCCCTGCGCCGCGTGGCCCAGCAGCTGTTCGCGAACCGCCGAATCGACGTCATCCACCCCCACGCCACAGGCACACCCGACCACGACCCCACGGAACTGCAAGCCTACGCCGCCACGCTTCAGCAACCAGATCCGCCCGATCTTTACGCGTGCAAGGGGGCCGTCGGCCACGGGTTAGGAGCCTCGGGCCTGGCCTCCCTGGTCATTGCTTGTATGAGCGCCAAAACCGGAACCCGCCCTCCAATGCCCTGGCTGCAGCACCCAATGCCAAGCCCGATCACCATCCAAAGCGCCCCCTCTGTGACCGCCCCAGAACACGCGGGCCTTGACCGAGCTTCGACTCACGTGGTGTTCGCCTGTGGCTTCGCCGGCCACGTCGCCGGGGCAGTCATACAAAACCTCTGGGAAGTGAAATCATCCCGCATGACCTGAGAGGGGCTTGCGCATCAGGATGGTCGCGTCGTGCCCGCTCTTGAAGTAGTCCTGCCGAAACGACACCGCGGGGGTGTGGCCCAAAGCCCAGTCGAGCAGCCGCAACGGGTCCAGGCGCCGGGCGGGCCCCATGTGCACCGGCGAGACGACCTTGGCCCGGGACGAAAGAAAGTTAAACACCAGCGATTCTGAGGCCGCCGCCCACGCCGCCTCGAGCACCCTCATCACGCGGGCCTCGTCCATAGTGTTCAAAGCCCCTGAGATGCAAACCACCTGGGGCTTGCCGAGCGACAGCAGCGACGGGTCCACCACGAAATCGCCGCAGTGGAACTCGCAGCCCGGCAACCGGCGCGACGAAGCGAACGCGATCAAATCCGGCAGGGCGTCCACGCCCACGTACCGCTCGAACGCGGTGTCGCGCTCGCAGAGGAACGCTGCGAAATCCCCCCGCCCGCAGCCCGCATCCAGGATGCGCTTACCCGTGAGGAAGCACATCTGTGTAAAGACCTCGAACCGCTTGGTTTGGGCACGGGGGCTGGCCCACAGGGTGACTTTGAAGTCCGTGCCGTGCTCCGCCAGCGATTCGCGGTAGGGCTTTAAATAAGAATCGTCCATGGGGTAGTTCATGGGCGGACTATGTTAGGGTTCAACGACGATCGGAGGCAAAAGCGGCTCGATGCGGCTCGAAAAGCCGCGATTCGGCATCGAAAATCGACGGTCGCTGCCTCGCGATCGAACGCGGTTGAGGTATGCTCTGCGGTCCATGGCTGACGCTCCCCCAGCCTGGCTGCACAAGCTCCGCGGGCGGTTTATCGTGTTCGACGGGCCCGACGGCAGCGGTAAGACCACCCAGTGCAAGCGATTCGCGGCCCTGGTCGAGTCCGCGGGGGTGCGCGTCTGCCACGTGCGGGAACCCGGCGGCACGGCGATCGGTGAACAGATCCGCAAGGTACTGTTGGACCCGAATAACCAGGGCATGGACCTGCGGTGCGAGATGCTACTGTACATGGCCAGCCGGGCTCAACTGG
>JAJUHR010000228.1 GCA_029267795.1 Planctomycetota bacterium | reverse complement strand
TGCCCAGGCGGTGGTCCGCGCTCGAGGCGTGCGTCAGCGCTACACTCAATAGCTTCTTGTCCTTGAACCGATAGCCTAGAAGTTCAAAGGCTCGATCGATCATGCTCAGGCGCCCGTACAACCGACGGTGATCACACGAAGTAGCCCCACCCGAAAAAATCGGCGCGAGTATCCGACGACCCAACATGCTTGTCAACGCTCAACCCCGGGATTACGCTGCGATGATGAAGCCTCCGAGGCGCTCCCCAAGCCTTCAAGCCGTGCCCTTGGGCTTGATCCTCGCCGTGTTCCTCGCGGCCGCTCATGCCCCCGCACAAAGCGAACCGGCGCCGCCCCCGTTCCTCACGCCCATCTTGCCCCTCGATCAAGTCCGGATCGGGATGAAAGGCTACGGACGCTCCGTGTTCCACGGGACCACCATCGAGCCCTTCGCCGTCGAGGTCGTCAGCGTGATGCGCGACTTCGGCCCCAACCGCGGCGTCATTTGGATCCGCTGCCCCGACGAACGCATGCAGAAGTCCGGACCGGTCGCCGGCATGAGCGGCTCGCCCGTGTACCTCTGGTCCGACGACGAGCCGCAGGAACTGGGCGAGGGCGGTCGGCTGGTGGGGGCCGCAGCGTTCGGCTTCAACGCCACCAAAGATTGCTACTTCGGGGTCCAGCCGATCGAGTTGATGCTCGACGTGGCCAGCCGCGCCGGCGAACAAGGCGCGATCGCCGGCCGCCCCACCCCTGCCGCGGGCGCCCCGCCCGGCTACGCCGCCGCAACGATCAGCCGCTTTTTGCAAGCCGCCGCCGCCTCGGGGTTAACACCCGACAAGACCTGGCGTGCCCAGTCGCTGCTCCGCTTGGTCGCCTCCCCAGCCGCTGGCACCGCTCCCGACCGTTCACCGCAGGCCACCCCTTTTGACTCGGTCCCCGGACCGATCGCCTCAGCCGGCCAAATCCAACCCATGGCCTTACCGGTGGCCGTCGCCTCGCCCTCGATTGCCCAGGTCTTGGCTCCCCTCATGCGGCCCTTGGGCATGATCCCCGTCGCCGGTCCCTCCACTGCAAGCCCCAGCGGGTTGGGCTTCGGAGCAACCTCCAGCCCGCCATTGGTGGGTAGGCCCCCTCCCGAATGGCACGCCGAAACCGCCCGGCTCGAGCCCGGCAGCGTCTTGAGCATCCCCCTGGCGTTTGGCGACATGGACTTGGCCGCGATCGGCACCGCCACCGACGTCCTCCCCGACGGCCGCGTCCTGGGCTTCGGCCACGCGATGTCCGGCGAGGGCGAGGCCGCCTTGCCCATGGCCACGGGCTACGTCCACGTGGTGATCCCCTCGATCATCAGCAGCTTTAAACTCGGCGGCAGCACCGCCCTCCAGGGCGCCATCGTCCGCGACGAGAAAAGCGCCGTCGTCGGCACCCCCGCAGGTCGCTTCGCCACCGCCCCCGTCCAAATCACCGTCAACGCCCCGCGCCAACCCCAGGCCATCTACCGCTACCAGGTCGTCCACCACAAACAGCTCACCCCCGTCGTCGCCGCGGTCGTCGCCCTGCAGAGCCTCACCGCCGTCAGCAACCTCCCGGACGAAAACACCGTCCGGCTGCGCGGCTCGATCGGCTTCAGCGGCGGCCGAACCCTCCATATGGACAGCCTGCTCGCCGGCACCAGCGGCCTCGGCGTCGTGGCCGAACTCCTGCCCCTAATGGCGGTCATGATGCAGAACCCCCACGAGAGCTTGTCGCTCGAATCGATCGACCTGACCGCCGACGTCGAGGACACCGTCCGCGTCGGCTTCATCGTCGCAGCCCAGCTCGACCGCGCCGAGGTCGAACCCGGCGACACCGTGGCGATCACCCTGCAGATCTACCCCTACGCCAAGCCCCCGGTCCGCCAGCGGATCGACTTCACCATCCCCCAGGGCCTGCCCGACGGCGACTACACCCTCACCATTTGCGACGCCCCTAACTATGCCAAGCTCCTGTTCGACACCCACCCCCACTTGCTGACCAGCACCAACGCCAACGACCTGTACGAGTCGGTCCAGAAGCTGCTGAGCATCCCCGGCGACTCGCTGTATGCAACCCTCGAGCTGCCCGAGGGAGGGTTGGCCCTGGGCCGGCAGGAGCTGCCCAGGCTCCCCTCCAGCCGCCGGGCCCTGATCGACACCCCCACCAACACGCGCCCGGTGCCTTACACCGAATCGGTTCACAAAGAAGTGCCGACCGATTGGGTCCTCCAAGGCCGGACCGAGTTCACCATCACAGTCAAGAAATCACCAGCCCGATAAAGCCAAGCCCGCCCGACGCCTCCGCCTGGCTGGCCAAGGAACCTGTTGGGATGAATACACACCACCCGCTAAGGCGTTTTTCGTTTAGGAGCATCGCGACGAGGCTTAGGGCGCCTGTGGTGGAGCGAAGCAACACCACAGCGGGGTGCCACACAACACGCAGCAGGCTGCTGTGTGCGGGGAACAACAGGTCAGTTGAGCGGAAGTACGTTTTGTTCGAGCCTCTAAGGACGCTCCCACCCACGCCGCCCCGCCCGTGGGGGCAAGCCCGAACCTTCCGCCCCCGGCCGCAAACCAAAGCCCGCCTCCGCTGCGCTCTCGCCGCCCTGCTCTCGCTGTCCCTCGCAGCCCCCGCCTGGGCGATCAAACCCGCCACCTGGGCACACACCACCGAGGCCGACTTCGCACCCGGCCACAACCAGGACACGGTCGTGACCAACCTCGGCGACGTCAAGCTCGCCCGCCGCACCCAGGCCCTGGCAGACCTGCCCCAGGACGCCGGCATCGTCTACGACCTGCAACCCTCCCCCGACGGCAGCGTCTACCTGGCGGTCGGACCGGAGTGCTCTCTCCTGCGGCACCGCAACGGACAAATCGAAAAACTCCTGGACCTCCCCGACGAACAGGCCTTCGCCCTAGGCTTGGCTCCCGATGGACGGCTGCTGGTGGCGCTCAGCTCCGCGTCGTGCCGCATCGCAGCCCTCAACGCGGACAACACCCTCGAAACCCTCGTGCAACTCCCGGGGATTCGCTACATCTGGGACATGATCGTCGACGACAGCGGTTTGCTCCTGGCCACCGGAACAGACGGCCAACTGCTGCGGGTCGACCTCTGGGGAAACGCCGCGGCCAACGGCCCACAAACGCTCGAGCTGCTCGACGCCGCCCAGAACAACCTGCTCTGCCTCGGACGCGACAGCCTCGGTCGCATCTACGTCGGCAGCGATACCGACGGCCTGGTCTATCGCGTCACCCTCAAGCCCGATGCTTCCACCGAGGCTTTCGTGCTGTACGACGCGCCGGAGCCGGAAATCGGCGCCCTGCTCGTCCGCCCGGACGGAACCGTCTTCGCCGGCACAGCCGACGCCAACCAAGCCCGCCCCGGCCGGTTGGAAGAAGCCGCCGCTTCCGAAGCCGGCCGGCCGCAAGCCCCCACTACCATCGAAATCGAACCGGCGCCCCCTCCGGAAGAGCCCGGCGATCTACCGCAGGTGCCTCCCCCGCCCGAGCCGATGGATCCGGATCAGCTCCAGGCGGGATCACCCTCCCAAGAACCAGCCCACGTCTCGCCCGCCCCACAGGCTGGTGAGCCCGTCGCTCCAAACAACGCCGGCCCGACAGACACCGCTACCACGGCGAACTCTGCCCACCCATCCACCACCCCCGCCAAGACACCCCCCAACACCGCAGCAGGCCCCGAGACCGTAGAAGCCTCGGACACCCAAGCCGATCTCCTTCGCGAGTTGATCCGCCAGCGGTTGGAGCAAGCCCTGTCGACCTCGGTCAGCGAGTTCCGCTCGGACCGCCCACAAGTCAATGGCGAGGCCCCCTCCGCCCGCACGGCCAAGCGCAAGACCCACACCACCCCCGAGCAGGCCCCTTCCGCACGCGAAGGCAACGCCATCTACCGCATCGGGCCCGACGGCTTCGTCACCGAGGTGTTCCGAGAGTCGGTCATGATCCTCGATTTGATGGAGGACC
>JAJUHR010000061.1 GCA_029267795.1 Planctomycetota bacterium | reverse complement strand
CGTTCCGCTCGCGCGAGTTCGAGCAGATGGAGATCGAGTTCTTCCTGCACCCCAGCGAGGCGGCCCAGTGGTACCAGTACTGGTGCGACCTGCGGTACAACTGGTGGAAGTCGATCGGGTTGGCAGGGGAAAACCTGCGGCTGCGGGCGCACGAAAAGGACGAGCTGGCGCACTACGCCAAGGAGGGGGCGGGCACCAGCGACGTAGAGTACCGGTTCCCGTTCACCGCCCCGGGGTATGGGGAGCTGGAGGGGGTCGCGCACCGGACGGACTTCGACCTGCGCCAACACGCGGAGCACTGCGGGCTGCGGGACAAGCTCAAGTACTTCGACCAGGACCGCAACGAGAGGTACTTCCCGCACGTGGTCGAGCCCAGCGCGGGGGCGGACCGCGGGACGCTGGCGCTGCTGTGCGAGGCGTTCACACCGGACGAGTCGCGGCCGAGCAAGGTGTTCATGAAGTTCCACCCGCGGATGGCGCCGATCAAGGCGGCGGTGTTCCCGCTAGTGAACAAGGACGGGATGCCGCAGGTGGCGGAGAAGCTGTACAAGGAACTGCGGACGCGCTACGCCGTGCAATTCGACGTGAAGCAAACGATCGGCAAGCGTTACGCGCGGATGGATGAGGCCGGCACGCCGTACTGCTTCACGATCGACGGGCAGACGCTGCAGGACCAGACGGTGACGGTGCGATACCGCGACACGTTGCAGCAGGAGCGGATCAACATCGGGCAGGTGGGGGCATTCCTCGACGAAAAGATCACGGCCTGAATCGAAAACCTACCCGACGTCGAAAAATGGCCCACCCGTAGGGCAGGTCATTGACCTGCCTTCAAATCAACGCGGATGTGAAGACAGTGGCAGAGCGACGTCCTGCCCTACGTTTCGGGCTTGCGGGGGGTGGAATCGCTGACTGAAAATTGAAAGGCCTACTCGACGTCGAACAGCAGGTTGCACTGGCGAAGCCGGGCCAGGGCTTGAGGGATCGGTTCGAGCCGGCGGAGGCGCCAGGCGATCTGGTACACGCGGTAACGGGGCTGGGCGGCCAGGAGTCGCTCGACGAACTCCCACGCGGCGAAGCCGGCGACGGTCGATTGGATGGGGTTGTATTCGGCGATGACCCGCGGCGGGCTCGACCCCTGCAGCAAGCCGGTCATGCCGGAGACCGCCAGCGGTTCAGCCCCCTCCACGTCGAGCTTGATCAGCGTGGGGCTCGTGCCGGCCAGCACCCGATCCATCCGCGCAGCGGGCACGGCGGTTTGACCGGCGACGGGGGCGTCGCGGTGGTACATCGACGCGCAACCGTGGTTGGCCTCCCCGCCAGCGGGTAGGTAAATCGTCGTTTCGCCCGCCTGGTCCGACAGCGCGACGCTGTGGACGGTAACCCGGCCGATTAGCCCATTTCGCTCGATGTTCTTTTCCAGCCGGGCGCGGTTGTGGGGTTCGGGCTCAAAGGCGTCGACCCGACCGGTGGGCCCGACGCAACGAGCGGCCAGGAGCGTGAAGTAGCCGATGTTCGCCCCGCCGTCGACGAAGTGGTCGCCAGGCCGCAGCAGTTTTTTGATGAGACGTGCGGTATCGAGTTCGTACAGCCCGTAGGCCATGCAACAGTCGGGGTAGGTGGCCAAGTCCAGGTCGAAAACGAGGCCGTCGGGCGTGCGGAAGGTGGACGCCCAGGAACCCCGCGGGCGCAAGGCGCGGGCAAATCGCGCCAGGCGGTACCCACCGCGTTCCGTGGGAGCCACGTGGCTATACAGCCGCAGGGCCGATTCGCAGATCGCCGCGGACAGGGGGACGGGCATGGCCCAGCCTCGAAAGGGACAAGTGGGTTCGCCGTTGGCCGTCGCGGCGCGGACGAGGCCTGACCGAGACCCCAAACCGGGTGACGATCACACACCCGTGGCGTAGCGGACGAAGGACTGGATCGTCACGCCCTTGGGCAGCAGGTCTTTGATGCGCTTGCTCTCGTCCTTGATGAAGGCCTGCTTGAGCAGGACGTGGTCCTCGAAGAATTTACGGAGCTTGCCCTCGACCATCTTTTCAGCGATCGCCTCGGGCTTGCCCTGTTCCACAGCTTGGGCCTTGGCAACCTGCCGCTCTTTCTGCACCACCTCGGCGGGGATTTGTTCGTCGGAGACGGCGATCGGCGGCGGGGTGGCGGCCGCGACATGCATGCACAGATCGCTGAGCAACTGGTCGTCGGCGATGGCGCCCGGAGCGACGGCGACCTCGACCAAAACGCCGATCTTTCCCGTGAAGTGCACGTAGCTGCCGATGCGGACGCCCGCTGTTCCGCCGATCACCCGGCCGCGGTGGAACTGGATGTTTTCTTTGGTCGTCAGCCGCACGTCGTCGATGGCGGATTGGATGACCGGGGTAACTTGGACGTCGCCCGGCGGCTGGGACAGCGCCTCGGCGGCGACCTTTTTGAGCATGGCCTTGAACTCGTTGCTGTCGGCGACGAAGTCGGTCTCCGCGGTGACCTGGACGATCGCGGCTTTGGCTCTGTCGGGCGACACGGCGGCCATCACCCGCCCCTCACCGGAGACACGGTCGGCTCGGCTCTCCATCCGAGCCAGACCCTTCTTGCGGAGCCAGTCGATCGCCCTGTCCATGTCGCCGTCGGACTCGGTCAGGGCTTGCTTGCACTCCATCATGCCCAGGCCGGTTCTGCGGCGTAGGTCCATCACATCCTTGGAACTGATCGCTATAGCCATAAGGCCCATCTCCCAAAGTCGGGGTCATCGCCATCGCGGGTGGATCGGGTGAGCGTGTGCCGGGTTCCGCGGGCGGCGGGTTCCGCGGGCGGCGGGTTACTGGCCGGCGCTCATGGGGGTTTGCGCAGGTCCATTGGTCCTGGTCATGACCTGTGGCTCCACCGCCTCGACCTCGGTTGTTTCTGCGGTGGATTCTTCGGCGCGGAATTGGACGCGCGAGCTGCGACGCGGGCGATCGCCCTTGTCCGCCCCGGGGGCCTCGGCGGAGTCGCGGGACTCGACTTCGGCCTGCTGACGGCTGTTCTTGCCCTCCATCACGGCGGCGCAGAGGCTGCGCACGACGACCTCGATGGCGTGCATCGCGTCATCGTTGCCAGGGATGGGGATGTCGGCCAAGTCGGGGTCGCTGTCGGTATCGATCAGGCAGACGGTGGGGATGCCAAGCTTGCGGGCCTCACGCAAGGCGTTGACCTCGCGATTGACGTCGACCACCACCAGGGCCCCGGGGAGCTTGGTCATCTTCCGCAGGCCTCCAAGGTTACGGAGGATTTTTTCTTTCTCCCGCCGCAGGTGGCTCTCCATTTTCTTGGAGTACGAATTGATCTCGCCGGTTTCTTCGAGTTTCTCCAGCTCCTCGAGGCGCTTGAGCCGCTCGCGGATCGTGCGGTAGTTGGTCAACGTGCCCCCGAGCCAGCGCTCGGTCACGTAGTGCATGCCGGTCTCGGGGACATGCTGGAGGATGCAACCGCGGGCTTGACGCTTGGTGCCGACGAACAGCACGTCCTGCCCCTGGGCGACGACGCGGGTGAGGAACTTCCGGGCCCGCAGCAGCCCTTTGACGGTCTCCTTGACGTCGATGATGTGGATCTTGTTCCGCTTGCCGAAGATGTAAGGCGACATCTTCGGGTTCCAGTTGTTCGAGCGGTGACCGAAGTGAATGCCCGCTTCGACCAAGTCCTTGACCAATGACACCATGCACAACTCCTTCGGCCCAACGGCTGGGACCGAACCACAGCCGCCGGGTCACGACGTTATCTCTCCGGCGGCCATCGTCCTTTCTAGCCGCCAGTCACCGATCCCTTTGCGATGCAAAGGTATGGGAACGGGCCTACCACGGCGGCCTGCCAAGCCGCCTCCCACCGCAGGGGAAAAACCCAACACCCACAGCGGCACCGCTCCCATTTAGAGCCATTGATTGTACCAACGTTCTTTGCGCTCTCGCAAGCCAGAGTCGCTGTGGGTCCGGTATTTCCCCTCGGGACAGGTGTTATAGGCGGATTCAGCGGGCGCGGTCATCCCATGACGAGGTAGGCATCGCCTCCAGCGACTTAGGCCGCTCCTGAATAAGCGTTTGGGCTGATTCAGGGGCGCTCTCCGGGGTGCCAACGCGAGTCGCACTGGCAACGGGTGCCGACGCGCCACTGTCCAGTATCACTCTGCGGCGACCGGACTTATAAGCCGCAACGATAATAAAACCGTACATCGCCAGAAACACGGCCGGCACATACCAACTGGCCACATACACCAGGGAACAGCCCAGCACCCCGAAGATCACCGCCAGCGCGTACATGCTCAAGACCGAAAGCTTCACGGTGGTGTTGTGGCCGAGCTTAAACGAATGGACGGTGCGGAAGATCTCGTGGTGGATGTGCTCGTTGTCGGCCTTAAGGACCGATTGCCCACGCATCAACCGGCGGAAGATCGCCAGGGATGTGTCGGTGATCGGCAAGGCGAACACGATCAGGGCCGCCATAACCAGCCGGGGACCGCCCTGCGCCGCGCCCGCGAACGAGAGGATGATCGAAACGCACAGGTAGCCCAACAGGAGGGACCCGGCGTCACCCATGAAGATATGAGCGGGGTTGAAGTTATACGGCAAAAAGCCCAGGAGCGCCCCGAGCAGCGCCAGAGACATGACGATGCGGACCGGGTCGATCAACGAGGGTGTCTGGGTGATCGACACGTCGAACACGTGCATGGAGATGACGAGGAACCCCACACAGGCGATCGCGGCGATCCCCGCCGCCAGCCCATCCAGCCCGTCGAGCAGGTTCAGGGAGTTGCAGCCGCCGACGACGAAAACGGCCAGCAGCACCGCGCCCAGGAAGTAATCCACGCCCCAAGGGATGTCGAGGCCCATCCAGGCCAAGGTGTCGGCGACGAGCTTGGTCCCGAGGTTTTGGCTGGACCACGCCAGGGCCGCCGCTGCCATCAGCTGCCCGCCGATCTTGACGCGCGGGCTGACGCCATAGACGTCATCGATCAGGCCGGTGAGGGTAATGACCGTGGCGCCGAAGACGACCGGGAGGGGGAACGTCAGGGCCTCGGCGGGGATGCCGGTGGCCTCGGATTCGATCGGGGACATGAAGTAGCAGACGAACAAACCGGCGAGCCAGCCGAAGAAGATCCCCACGCCGCCAAGGTACGCGACCGGCTCCAGGTGGTTCTTGCGTTGCAGGTCCGGCACGTCGATGATGCCGTTTTTCACCGCCAGCCGCCGCAAGATCGGGGTCATGGCGAAACAGACCACGAACGACGCAAAGAACACGCCGATGTAGTCGGCCAAGAGTTGACTGGCGGTGACGGTTGGTGCCTTGGCCAAAATGAACGCGATCACGCTGCGTCCCCCCGGGGCCTGCCGCCCCCTCACGACCGCCCCTTGGCCGGCTAACGCTTCCCCTGTGGCCCCACATCGCGGCCTCAGGGTTGCCGGCCCCTTTCGACGGACACCGAGTAAGCAAAACCGGCCTCACCGCCTCGAAGCGGCCTGCTCCATCGCGGAAGCCCGCGCCGCCAGCTGCGCCTGGGCGCGGCCGTCCCCTTGCCGATAGCGGTAGAATTCCTCATAACTCCTGCGGAAATACCCGCCGGCGCTCGACCAAACCCGATTCAGGATCACGCCCAGCACGACGGCTTTGCGGTCGGTGAACTGTCGGAGCATGCGGTGGATCATCCCGCGCATGTCCGCCATGGCCCGCACCACAATGACCACCGCGTCGACGTGCTTGGCGAGCATCGAGGCCTCGGAGGTCAACAAGGCCGGCGGCGCGTCGAGCAGGACCAGGTCGTAGCGGCCTTCGAGCTGGCGGATCAGATCGGCGAAAGCGGCGCCTTCGAGCAGGTCCGGGGTGCCGTGGTCCATCTGACCGACGGGCAGCAGGTCGACATCGATCGATGGGACATGGACGACGGCTTGCTCGAGCCCGGCTGTGCCCGCGAGGACCTCGACAAAGCCCGGGGCCGAGTTGGTGTTGTTCAGGCGGTGCTGGGCCGGGCGACGGAGGTTGGCGTCGATCACGAGCACCTTCTTGCCGTTGGTCGCGAGGCTGGCCGCGAGGTTGTTCACCACCACGGACGTGCCGGCTTGAGCCTGGGCGCCGACGAACATCACGCTGTGAAGGTTCCGGCGTTCCATCTGCGCCAGCAACGCGGCGCGGACCTGCCGGAAGCACTCGGCCATCAGGCCGGTTGGGTTGTGCTCCACGGCGCCCTCGACGCGGATTTGGCCCGAGGGGTCTTCGGCGGCATCGGGCAGGACGCCCAACAGTTCACAGCCCTGCAGCTGACGCACGTCCTCGGGGCTGCGGACGCGCTGGTCGAGCATCTCTCGCAGGAACAACCCCCCGACCACCAAGCCGGTCAGCAGCACCACGCTCAAGGGGATGACGATCTCGGGCCTGGGGAAGGTCAGTTCCGGCTCGGTGGGGTTGAGCACCATACGGACGCGCGTGCTGTCCGGTCGGGTGGTCTGGATGCGCACCGAGTTGAGCAGATCCTCGGCCTTGGCGCGGCGTTCCGCGGCGGCCTCGGCCAGCTCCTCTTTGCGGTGGTACTCTTCGATCAGCAGGTTCAGGTCACGCATCCGGGTGGTGGTCTCCTCGAGCTTCTGGCGCAGGCCCGCCAGCTGGGACTCGATCGCGTCCACGGCGGCCTTGGCCTGGTCGAGCATCACGACTTGGCGTTCGCGTAGCAGCCGTTCGATCTCCTTCTGTTTCTGGTCCTCGGAGGCGAGGATCCGCTGGTCGATCTCGGTCACCGTGCGGTGGTTCTCACCGAAGCGGGCGATGTATACCGCGCGGGTCTCCTTCAGGCGACGGATATCCTCGTCGCGCTGGGCCACGGGCAGCTCCTTCTGGATCTCGGCCATGACCTCGGAGCTCTGGATGGTTTGCCCCGCCTGCTGCATCGCCAGGAAGCTCTGGTACAGGTCGCGGGCGGCTTCCAGCTGCACCTCCAGTGCGGCGATCTGCTCCGCGAGGGTCTGGTACGCGATGGTGGCTTCGTGCCCGCGGGACTCGAGGTTGGGCAGGTCGTTCTGCACGGCGAAAAGCTTCATCTCATCCTGGATCTGCTTCAGTTCCCGTTCGGCGCGATCGCGTTCCTGCACGAACGTCAGGCGGACGCTGTCCGACTCCCGGTCTGTCTCCAAGGCGAGTTTGTTGAGGTACACGTCGATCAGCTGGTCGAGGACGATGGGCGGGTCCTGCTCGTCGAAGGCGCTGAACGTGACGCTGATGTACGTCGAGCCCCGGATCGGCGAGGCCGAGAGGCGGTCCTTAAAGTCCTCGCGGGCCTTGCGGGTGTTGACGCGGCCGTCTTCCCCGCCGGCGAACGACTTGAACCAAGCGCTCTCGCGGACGGCGGTTCGCTTGAGCACTTCGTTGACGATGTCGTCCGAGCCGAGGCGGATCGTCTGGTTCTGAATGAAAGCCTCGATCAGCTCCATGTGACTCTGGGTCAGGCCACCGCCTTCCTGCTGCATGGTCTGGTAGGGGTCGGTGACGCCGCCGGTGACGCTCAGCTGGACCTCGGAGGTGTAGCTGGGCATATAGAACCTCAGCAACAGCCACAGGACGACCCCGAACACGGCGCTGCCCACGATGACGACGCCGATCAGCCGGGCGTGGCGGCGGAGCAACCGCAAGGGGTCGACGGGGGAAAACCGGGTGCCGGTGGCGGGCCCAGCGGTGGGCGGGAGGCTCGAATGGGGTGTGAAGCTGGTCATATTCATTGCGCGTCCTCTGGAGTGCGATCCAAGCCTCCGAGTCTCTGATTGACCGCCAACAAGACCTGTTCGTTGTTGGACTGTTCCGCCAGCGCTTTAGCCCGATTGAGAACGGCGAGGGCGCCGCGTTGGTCGCCCTGCCGGAGCATAGCCTCGGCCAAGTGCAAACAACTGGCGGCTGAGGGCCTGATGTTAACGCTGCGTCGCAAGAGGTCCAAGGCCGACTCGACCTGGCCGACCTGGAGCAACGACCAGCCCAACGTGTCCATGACCATCGGGTTGTCGGGGGCCAACTGCAGGGCGCGTTGCGCCATGGGCAGGGCTTCGTCGGGCCGGCCGAGGTCCTGGGCGAGCATGTATGCGGCGTTGTTGAGGGTCACGACGTCGTTCGGGTCGGCCTCCAGGGCCTGGCGGTAGACCTGCAGCGCCTGCTCGTGGTCGCCCAGGCTGTGGAGCACGGACGCGAGCATCTGGTTGTATTGTTGCCGGTAGGGAGCCGATTCGGCAATCGCCGGCCCGATCCGGCGCAGCCGCTCCAGGGCCGAGGCGTGCTCCCCGGCCTCATCGAGCATCAAGGCGATGGCCAGCTGAGCGAGCTTGGCCGATTCCCCGGAGGCCCAGCGCTCCAGGTCGGCGATCGCTTCGTTGGCGGCTTCACCCCGAGCGATCTGGCGGGCCACCGCCACCATCTCGAGAAACGAGGCGCTGCTCTGAACAGCCTGTGCGAACACGGGGTCCGCCGCCTCAAGGGAAACGGTGGCGGCCAGGGCCCGGCCGCGGAACGCCAGAAACAGGGGCAGCGACCCGACCTGTTCCTGGTTGGCATCGAGCAGCGTGGTGGCCTGCTCCACCTGGCCCAGGTCAAGCATCAGCGCCACCAGCTCGGCCAGGATTTGGCG
>JAJUHR010000073.1 GCA_029267795.1 Planctomycetota bacterium | reverse complement strand
GGCGGGAATACCGCCGGCCAAGTCGCGGATCATGCCAGCGGCGCGCTGGCTGGCGAAATCCACGCCTGAAGGGTCCACGCCCCGTTCGAACCGGTAGCTCGAATCGCTGGACAGCTTCAGAGCGCGACTGGCGCGGCGGACCGACAGCGGATTGAACCAGGCCGACTCGAGCAGCACGTTCGTGGTGGCCGGGGCGATCTCGCTGTCTTGCCCCCCCATCACGCCGGCAACCGCAACGGGCTTTTCCGCGTCGGCGATAACGAGCATGTCCTTCCGCAGGCGGTGGGACGACCCATCGATCGCAACGAACAGCTCACCATCGGCAGCGGTGCGCACCACGACCCGCCGGCCGGCAAGCCGATCCAGGTCGAACGCGTGCAGCGGCTGACCGAGCTCAAGCATGACATAGTTAGTCACGTCCACCACGTTGTTGACGCTGCGGACACCCACCGCAGCCAGACGCTCCACCAGCCACGCGGGGCTCGGGCCAACCTTGACCCCGATGATCACCCTGGCCGTATACACCGGGCACAGCGACCGATCCTGGTTCGTCACACGAACAAACGAAGAGGCGGTAGGCAAATCAAGGTTGTGGTTCGCACCCTCCGCCACTAACTTGGGCGGGGTCAACCTGCGGCCGGACCCGGCTGCGACCTCGCGGGCCAAACCCACATGGCCCAGGCAGTCGCTGCGGTTGCTGGTGACCTCCACGTCGAGCACCACGTCCCCGGTGGCGCCCGGGGCTTGTTCGCGCGAGGCGATCGGCAACCCCTGCTGGGTCAGCAGCGTCTCGACCTCGTGAGCCTCAGCCGGCGGGGCGAGGTAACTATTGAGCCAGTGCAAGCTGATCTTCATCGCGCAGCGGTTCCCCAAGTCCGTAAAACGAGCACTGTACCGCGGGTAGATCGAGCCGAAAAGTAAGCAGCAACCCCTCGTGATACCCCCTGGACGACTTGGGATGGTGTATCGAGATTAAGTGCTGCTGCAGGTGTAGGTTAAAACAAACGGATGGCCACGCCATTAAGAACGATTTGTCGGAACGTCTTGGGTTTGATATGATCACTTGTTTCGATTTTATTTAGAGGTCGATGCCGACATGATCGAAGCGTTGAAAGACGACAAGACGATTCACAAGGTGGGCGGCCGGTTCAAGTTCACATCGTTGGTCCAGCACCGTGTGCGTGAGCTGATGGAGGGGGCTCGGCCGTTAGTGGAACGTAACGGCCGCAGCGACCTGGAAGTGGCGGTGCAGGAGATCGTCGAAGACAAGATCTCGTTCGAGTTGCCTCCGGCGGAAGAGCCGAAGCGGGTCGAACAGGAGTAAACCTCCCCAGCGGGTTGCACGACTTTTCATGTGGTAGGCATGGCCCCATCCGCGGACAACCCGTCGGCTCGCGCTGGGCGCGGCCACCGCAGCGCGGGGGGCGAGAGCGGCCCCGGGGGTGCGGATGCGGCCTGGCACGCTCGGAAGGTGGCCGTTGCCGTCACGGGTGGGATTGCGTGTTACAAAGTGGCGGCGCTCGTCAGCCGGCTGTCGCAGGCGGGGGCGACGGTGCGGGTGCTGATGACGGAGGCAGCCACGCGGTTCGTGGGAACGCTGACGTTCGAGTCCCTTTCTGGTGCGCCGGTCGCCTCGAGCATCTGGGAAGCGCAGGAACATCACGACTCCCAACACGTCGGGCTGGCGCGGTGGTGTGAATTGCTGATCGTCGCGCCGGCCACAGCGGACACGATCGCGAAGGTCGCAGCGGGAATCTGCGACGACATCGTGAGCCTGACCCTCTGCGCCCTACCTTGCCAAACCCCGGTGCTGCTGGCCCCCTCGATGAACGAGCAGATGTGGAACAACCCGATCACCCAGCGCAACATGGCGACCGTACAGCGCGTGCTGGGGTACCACGTCGTAGGACCGGAAACGGGCTGGCAGGCCTGCCGGACCGAGGGCGCCGGCCGGATGAGCGAACCCGAGGCGATCCTCGAAGCGGCGGCGAAGCTGCTGCCCCCGCTCGGCCGCGGCGACGCCTTGAAGCCGCTTAGAGCCTGAACCCTTCCTTCATCCTTTGCATCGCCTCCTCGACATTCCGACGGCTGTTGAAGGCGCTCAGGCGGATGTACCCCTCGCCGCAGGCCCCGAAGCCGCTGCCGGGCGTGCACACCACGTGCACCCGCTGCAGCAACACGTCGAAGAGGTCCCAGCTGCGCCACTCGCCGCCCGGCTTGGTCCACACGTACGGGGCGTTAACCCCGCCGTGCACCTCGAACCCCATCCCCCCCAGTGTCTCGCGGATGATCCGGGCGTTGCCCAGGTAGAAGTCGATCAGCCGGCGGGTTTGCTCGCGGCCCTCGTCGCTGTACACCGCCTCGGCGCCGCGCTGCACCACGTAAGAAACCCCATTGAATTTCGTGGTGTGACGGCGCATCCAGAGCCGGTGCAGGTCCACCCTTGAGCCGTCGGCAGCCGCGCCCGTCAGCGAGCGGGGCACGACGGTGAACGCGCACCGGGTGCCGGTGAACCCAGCGGTCTTGGAAAAGCTGCGGAACTCGATCGCCACCTCGCGGGCCCCGGGGACCTCGTAGATCGAGTGCGGGATCGCCGGGTCGGTGATGTACGCTTCGTACGCCGCGTCGAACAGGATCAGCGTGTCGTGTTCCTGCGCGTACCGGACCCACCGGGTCAGGTCCTCGCGAGTCAGCGCCGCGCCGGTGGGATTGTTCGGCGAACACAGGTACACCACGTCCACGCGCTGCCCCGGCAACTCCGGGCGGAAACCCGTCCGCTCGGTGGAGGCCAGGTAAACCAAACCCCCGTAGGCACCGCGTTCGTCGGCTGGGCCGGTATTGCCCGCCATGACGTTGGTGTCCACGTAGACGGGGTACACCGGGTCGGTGACCGCGACGGTGTTGCCCGGGCCGAGGATGTCCAGGATATTCGCCGTGTCGCACTTGCTGCCGTCGGAAACAAAAATCTCCTCGGGGGCGATCGCGCACCCCCGGCGGGCAAAGTCCTGCTCAGCGATCTTCTCCCGCAGGAACGCGTAACCCTGTTCGGGCCCGTAGCCGCGGAACGTCTCGCGCCGGGCCATCTCGTCTACGGCCCGGTGCATGGCCTGGACCACGGCGGGCGGCAGGGGCTCGGTCACGTCGCCGATCCCCAGGCGGATGACTTTGGCGGAGGGATTTTCTTGCGTAAAAGCGCTGACCCGTCGGGCAATCTCGGGGAAGAGGTACCCGGCTTTGAGCTTCAGGTAATGGTCGTTGATACGGGCCATGGCGGGGCGTTGGGGGTTGGAGTGGACCGGTTTTTCAAATGAGCGGGTTACCGGGGTCTGGCCGCCGGCTGGGTTTCAAGCTTGGACTGAGCGTATCGCCGGCCGGCCTCCAAGGCCTCGTGGAGCTTCGCGGGGTCCTTGCCGCCGGCTTGCGCCATGTCGGGCCGGCCGCCGCCGCCGCCCCCGGCCACCTTGGCCGCCTCGCGCACCCAGTCGCCGGCCTTAAGGCCCCGGGCGATCAGCGCCTGCGGCACCGCAGCGAGGAAGCTCACCTTGCCGTCGCTGGCCGCACCAAGCAGCAGCGCCGCTTCGGGGTGCTTCTTGCGGATCGTATCCATCGCGGTACGTAACCCCGCAGCGTCCGCACCTTCGACAGCGGCGACAATCAGGTTCCCCTGGGCTTCTTCAGCCACCCTGCGGGCCGCCTCCACCACCTGCTCCGCCAATCGCTTGCTGCGGCTCTTTTCGTGTTGTTTGACCACGGCCTGCAGCCGAGCAATGCCCTCGCGGAGCTGGGCCCGTACCTGCAGCGGCAACTGTTGATGAACGATCGCGTCATTCAGCTCGGTCAAGGCGCCGGCAAGCTGGTCGGGTTGTTTCGCACTCAGGGCCTGCAGCCGGCCGAGCAGCAACTCCCCCCGAGCGGCGGCTTGGTGGGCGGCCGGACCCGTCAGGGCGGTGACCCGGCGCACCCCCTTGGCGATGGCTTCCTCAGCCACGATCACGAGGCCTTCCACATCACCCGTCTTGGCCAGGTGCGTCCCACCACAAAACTCGATCGAATACTCGTACCAGCGGGCATTGATCGGGTCGGCCAGCAGGTCGGACAGCGGCACGCCGATCGACACGACGCGGACCCGTGGCGGGTATTTTTCGCCGAACACGGCACGCAGGCCACGAATCTTCAGGGCTTGTTCCTGCGGGGCGTAATCCGCATACACGGGCAGGTCGGCCCCGATATCGGTATTCACAATCTCTTCGACGCGGCCGACTTGCTCCTGGCCCAGAGCCGCGGGGTGCGAGAAATCGAACCGCAGCTTTTCGTCGTCAACCAGCGACCCCTTCTGCTGCACGTGCTCGCCGAGCACCGCCCGCAGCGCCCGGTTCACCAGGTGCGTCCCGGTGTGGTTGGCCATGATCCTCTGCCGTCGCTCGTGGTCCACCCGTAGCGTCAGCCGAACCCCGGGCGTTTGATCCCCCGGCGGGAACGCTTCAAATGCGCCCTTTTCGACCGTACCGAAGTGGAAGTGCACCTCGCCTGCCTTACGGGTGTCGACGATGCGCAACACAGCGTCGCCCGGCCCGCGGATTTCCCCGGTGTCCCCGACCTGCCCGCCGGCCTCGGCGTAAAACGGCGTCCGGCCAACCACCATGATCACCCGCTCTCCGGCACCGGCCCGACGGACCGGCGCCCAACCGCCGTCGGTCAGCTTGTACAGCAAACAGAAACCCTGCACCGACGCCTCGGTCTGCTCGTACCCAAGAAACTCCGTCGCGGGGGGTTGCTCACGCTGCAGGATGTCGATCAGGATTTGACCAGGGTCGGCTTGACCCGCGACGCCCCGCGCCTTCTGGCGGGCTTCCTCCATCAAGCGGCCGAACCCCTCCACGTCCACCGTCAGGCCGCGCTCCTCGGCCATCACCTGCGTCAGGTCCAACGGGAACCCGTAGGTATCGTGCAGCTTGAACGCGTCCTCCGCGGCGATGCGGCTCCCGCCCCGTTCAGCCGCTTGATTGAATAGCTCGATCCCACGGTCCAGCGTCCGGCCGAAGGACTCCTCCTCCTCGCGGATCAGCTCCACCACACACCGCGGGTTCGCTCGCAACTCCGGGAACACGCCCCCCATCAGGTCCACGACCGTCGGCACCAGCCGCCACAGGAATGGCTCCCCGGCGCCCAGCGTCTGCCGCCCGTGACGCGCCGCCCGGCGGAGGATGCGACGCAGCACGTACCCCCGCCCTTCGTTGCTCGGCACAGCCCCGTCGGTCAGCGCAAACGTCAGACAGCGGATGTGGTCGGCGATCACCCGGTACGCGATATCCACCCGGTCGTCCAACGCGCCGCCGTAGGGACGAACGCCCGTCACCTCACGGATGGCAGCAAAGATCGGCGTGAACACGTCCGTGTCGTAGTTCGAACCCTTGCCCTGCAGCACCGCGCAGATCCGCTCGAACCCCATGCCGGTGTCCACATGCTTGGCGGGCAGCGGGGCGAGCTTGCCGGTGACGTCGCGGTTGAACTGGATGAACACGAGGTTCCAGATTTCGATGACCCGCGGGTCGCCCGCGTTAACCAGCCCACCGCCGGATCGGTCCGGCGTACGGTCGATATGGACCTCGCTGCACGGCCCGCACGGCCCGGTCTCCGCCATCTCCCAGAAGTTGTCCTTCTTGCTGCCGAAGTGGATGTGGCTCGGGTCGATGTCGGTGACGGACCTCCACAGGTCGGCCGCCTCGGCGTCGGGCTCCAGGCCCTCAGCGGGGTCCCCGCCGAAGACGGTAGCGTGCAGGCGCGACTTGTCCACGCCCCAGACGCCGGTCAGCAAGTCCCAGCCCCAGGCGATGGCCTCAGCTTTGAAATAGTCGCCGAAAGACCAGTTGCCCAGCATCTCAAAGAACGTGTGGTGGTACGTGTCTTTGCCAACGTCCTCCAGGTCGTTGTGCTTGCCGCCGGCGCGGATGCACTTCTGGGTATTGACAGCCCGGCTGTAGTCGCGCGTGCCGGCGCCCAGGAACACGTCCTTGAACTGGTTCATCCCGGCGTTGGTGAACAGCAACGTGGGGTCGTCGTGCGGAACGACCGGCGACGACGGGACGTACCGGTGCGCGTGCCGCTGCACAAAGTAATCGATGAATCCCTGGCGGATTTGCTGGCTAGTCGGGACGCGCTGCATGGTGCCTTCCTGGGGCTCGGGCGGGCCGACGGGTTCGATCGCTCAGCAACAAGCCCAGCCCCTGCCCGGTCGTCGGTTTCGGTGCAGGAGTATACCGCATCCGACAGGGCACGAGGCGATCGCCCCGGAACCGCCCCCGTTTGCTGCCGACCGGCTGGGGGGCCATCCCCGCAGGCACCGCGGATGTAGCCGCAACCTGTTGCATAGTCTGCCGCACATAGCACAATGGACCGCTAAGATGGCCTTGCCGATGGTATCCAGGGAGGCGGCGTCGCTGGGCGCCGACAGCCGCGCGGTACAGCGAGAGGACGGTCTAGGCAGCCGGAAAATACCTCGGGGCGCCGGGGTACCGCCGCTGGCGCAAGGGCCCAGGCGGCCAGTCTTCGACTACCCCCGGCCCGCCAACCCCTTCAGTGGGCCGAACCCTCGGCTCTGAGAAACGGCATAGCGGATGGTATCGATCTGTTTCTACTTCCAAGTCCACCAGCCCCTGCGCCTGCGCCGTTACAGCGTCTTCGATACCAGCCCGGATTACTTCGACCAGCGGCGCAACGCGGAGGTCCTGCATCGCGTCGTCCACAAGTGCTACATACCCGCCTCCACCCTGTTGCTGGAACTGGTCCAGCGGCACGACCAGCGATTCCGCTTCGCCTTTTCCATCACCGGTTGCCTGATCGATCAGCTGCGGGCTTCCCACCCCCAGGTCATCGAACTGTGGCAGGAGCTGTCACGCACAGGCTGCGTCGAGTTCCTCGGCGAGACCTACCACCACAGCCTGGCGTTCCTCTTTAGCCGAGACGAGTTCAAAGCCCAGGTGCAGATGCACGCCCAGCTGATGGCCGAGCTGTTCGGGCAGGAGCCACGCGTCTTCCGCAACACGGAGCTGATCTACAGCAACGACCTGGCGCGGTACCTGCAAGGCCTGGGTCAGCACCGCGGCGTGATCGCAGAGGGGGCGGACCACATCCTCGGCTACCGTTCACCCAATCACCTCTACGAGGCCCCGGGCACGAAGGGCATGAAACTCCTGCTAAAAAACTACAGACTCAGCGACGACATCGCCTTCCGGTTCTCCAACCGAAATTGGCCCCATTGGCCGCTCACAGCCGACAAGTTCGCCTCCTGGGTCCGGCAAATCGACGGCCATGGCGGGCTGTGCAACCTGTTCATGGATTTCGAAACCTTCGGCGAGCACCAGTGGGCCCAGACCGGCATCTTCCAGTTCCTCGCGGCCCTGCCCGAAGAGGCATTCAAGACCGGCCATATCGATTTCCGTACCCCCAGCGAATGCATCCAAAGCTTCGACCCCGTCGACGAGTACGACGTGCCGCACATGATCAGCTGGGCCGACACCGAGCGGGACCTGACCGCTTGGCTCGGCAACGCCATGCAGTCCAACGCCCTGCACGAGCTGTACAAACTCGAGGCCCCCATCAAGCAGAGCGCCGACCCGCAGCTGCTGGCCGACTGGCGGAACCTGACCACCTGCGACCACTTCTACTACATGTGCACGAAGTATTTCGCCGATGGCGAGGTACACAGATACTTCAACCCGTACGAATCGCCGTACGACAGCTACATCAACTTCATGAACGTGTTGGACAACCTGCGAACGCGGGCCCTAGGCTAATTCCCGGACCTCCCCAGGCCTCCCGAACCCGGTGCGGCCAAACAGTGCCCCCAGCAGTGTTCAGCCCCGTAACCCGCCGCCACAGAGACAGGTTCGATCACTTCGTGGCCGGCGGCCCCTCACCCCCGGGCGATCGGCC
>JAJUHR010000177.1 GCA_029267795.1 Planctomycetota bacterium | reverse complement strand
GAAAACGCTCAGCAGGCGTCCAAGCCAGAGGCTGCCCTGCGGCCCTTGGAACCAGGGGGCGTTGCTCAGCGCGACCCCGGCGAGCACCAACAGAATCGCTGCGGGGACCATCCAGCGCAAGACGCGTGGCACAGCGGCTCCTTGGCGGTAATGCCGGGCGGCTGCGGGAACACTGACCGCGATACTCGTGATCATCGCGGTGGCCTGATAGATGTGCTGGTTGTAGCCGAAGAGCCAAGTCAACCCCGGGATCACGACCACGGCTCCACCGACCCCGAGCATCCCCCCCAATACGCCCGCAAGCAGGCCCACCGCGGAGACCGCCGTCAAGGTCCAGGGATTCGTGAGCACGTCCATGGAGGGGGGTTATACGTGGCTGGGGCGAGGCCGTCACGTTCGAGGGGCTTATCGGAGGGAGGAAAAAAGAAGCACGACCCGTGCAGGAGGGGCAACAGGTCGTGCTCGATCAGGGGCTTGGGTGAATAAAGCCCACGCAGGCTATTCTGGGCCAGAAAGCTCCGCACAAACCATTTGGGGCTTGCTGATCCGAGGCTTGGGCGCGATGGGAACGACCGGGATCGGTGCGGGCTGCTCAAATTGGGGCTTCGATGCCGGTGTGTTCGGCGGCGCGCGGAGGATCACGATCGGTTCGATCGTGGCTTGCGGATCCGGACGGGTCACGTGATCCCTGCCCCAGATGACCCGGGCGGGCTTGGCGTTAAGGCTGCGGTACAGCCGCTGGGCCTCGATGATGAAGTGCTTGTCATCGATCGAGCTGTGGCCCTGATGGAGGTAATCCGCATCAGGGTCGAGGTAGATCGTCAAGTTGACGACGCGGACCTCGATCAGGTGGGGGTGCACGGGCTGGTCGCTCAGTTCTGGGCTGACCACCGCGCTGGGTTCGACGATCTGGCGAGTGATAATCTGCACCCGCCGGACCGAGTCCGGATCCACCTGGTACGCTCTGGCCCGAGCGGTAGGCCCGTAAGAAGCCGCCGTCGCTTGCGAGGCGTGGGCGCAAATCCCTACCAGGCCGCACAGTACCGCGGTACCCATGAATCGATTTCTTGATTTGAGCACGGGATGCTCTCTTTCTGCCTCCGCTGGCTGTGGTAACTGGCAACTGGAGTGCGGGGACTCATTCCCGTTACCGCTGGCTTTGGCCCTGACTGGCCTGATCCAGAGAAGAAGTGCTCCGTATCCCCGGAACAAAGTCGTAAAAAAAAGAGGCGCCGCAGCTCCCTTGGGCGCGTTGGCTGCCCTGCCCGATCCTGCACTCCGTTCCGCTTTAAGCGGTGCAAGTGTCATACCAGGAATAAACGGAGCGAAATTATTAAATCTTATGTTATGTTCCAAAAATAAGTTATATTAATTATCCGCACGACAAGGGCGTGCCGGATCCCGGCAGCGTGTTGGATGGGAAAAACATATCCGTCGATGTCAGGCAACGTTAAGTTGCAAAACAGGATATGGTCGATTGGCGTAAGGATAGTCGCGGGAGCAGTGGGGCCAACGGCGGGTTTGCGTTGCATCCGCCGGGGCTACAGAATCCATCCATTGAGCGGGCTGGTCTGGGATCGAAGGGCGAGGTTTTTTCAACGAGGGCACGGTCATGCAACGGTCCATGAAAGGGGTATTGATCGGGCTTGGGGCGGTATGGGCGGCGGTTTTGATGGTGGGTTGTCCACCGAAGGGCACCAGCGCGGGGCGTGTCGATCCCACCACGACGACGGACGCGGAGCGCGGCTCGAGGAAAGTTTTGCCCGTGGCTTTGATGGAGTTCAGCGACGAGGTGCCGCGGCAGCTGGCGCAGGATTTGGCGGACTTGCCGATCATCCGGGACACGCCCGGGCGGGTGACGGTGCTGATGGGCGACCTGAACAACAAGACGGGCATCGTCTCGTCGAGCGAGTTCGAGATGGTGCGCAGCCGCATCCGCAACAACCTGCTGCAGAGCGACTACGTGAAGCAGAAGCTGCGGTTTGTGGAAAGCTGGGATCGGATGGGGTGGCTGATGGAGCGTGAATTGGGCTCGACGCAAGGCGCCCGGCCTCCGGAAGACGCGAGTGTGGCGTACGCCCTGAACGGGGATTTCTACCGGATCGAGCGGGGTGATACCAATCTGTACTACATGGAATTCCAACTGGTGCACTTCGAGACCAACGAGATCGTGTTTTCGAAGCGATACGAGGTGAAGCAGACCAGGTGGTGAGGCCGAGCATCAGAGCATTTGTGAGGGCATGGCGGCTGAGATCGCGCGTGGGCCAGTCGGGGGTGGCTGGGGCGGGGTGGTGGGTGGTGGTGCTGGGTTTGAGCTCTTGCGCGGCGGAGCCGAGGTCGACGCGGCTGACGGTGAGCGACCTGGAGGTGATCAGCCGGGAGATGGCCGCGAGCCTCGGCGCCAGCCGGGCGATGGCGGATCGGGGGCCGCAGAGCCCGCCCTGGTTAGTCAGTTTCGATAGGCTTCGAAACCTGTCGAGCGACGTGCTGAGCCCCTCGGAGCAGTGGTGGGTGATCCAGCGGGTGGTCTCGTCGCAGCCGATCTTGGCGCTAAGCGAGCAACGGAACCTGCGGTTTGTGGCTCCCGCCAGGCCGAACGGGGCAGTCGGGGTCTCGGACGGGCCTGAAGAAGGTGGGGGCGGCAGCGGCGCGAGCGGCGACGACCGGGGGCCTGCTTATGGGGTTGGACGTTGGCCGACACATCAGTTGACCGGAACGTTGTATTCGGTGACACGCGCGACGGCTGAAGACCGGACGGAGTTGTATTACTGCGAGTTTGTGCTGGTGGACCTTGCTAGCGGGGAAACCGTGTGGACAGACAAGTTCGAGTTCAAGCGCGTGGCGAAGGGGCACGTTTGGGATTGAAGGGGCTCGGGCGGTTTCGCGGCGTGATGGAAGCTAGTGTGAAGCGAACAGCGTGGGGTTGGCGGCGACTCGCAGCGGGGGGTGCGTGGTGCCTCCTCGCGGGGATCTTGAGCGGGTGCCGGGCAGGTCCGGAGCCGATCGCGGGGCTGGTGGCTGCGGGGGAGTTCGGCCGGGCGCGCGTGCAGGTCAGCCGGGAGTTGACGCGGGACATGTCCGACCGCCGGTACTTGCTGGACCGCATGAGGCTGGCGATTCTGACCCTGGCGGATGGTTACCCCGAAGCGGCGGACCCGGTGTTTAGCCGGCTGTATGAGGTGCTGCGGACGCAGGGCATCAACAAGGACAAGACCGTCGCTTCGGTGGTGATCAACGAGGATATCAAGCTTTGGAAGGGCGAGCCGTTTGAGCAGGCTCTGGCGATGTTTTACTACGCGGCGCAGCAGGCGATGCTGGGTGAATGGGAGAACGCGCGGGCCGCGGCGGAGGATTCGCTGTTCCGGTTGCGGGATTTCGGGACCGATGAACGGGGCCAGCGGATCGACACCCTGGAGATCGTGCGGCGGGCGATGGCGTACGAGCGGGGACAAGTCCAAGGTGCGGAGGCGGGCCAGGCGCCCTCCGGCCCCGGCGAGGGTGGGGATTACCTGAACACCGGATACGCGGTGCGAGAGTCGAATTTCACGCTGGGCTATCTCACTTGCGGGCTGGCGAACCTGCGGATCGGACGTGAGCAAGAAGCCCGGGACTATTTTGCGGTGGCGGTGGAGATCGACCCACAGATTAAGCCGCTGTGCGATCAACTGTTGATGGGCCGCTACAACACCGTGTTGTTTGTCGGCTATGGGCTGGGGCCGCGGAAGGTGGCGTATGGGCCGGATGGTGCGTTGGCGAGGTTCATCCCCACGTACGAGAGCGACGAGGCGCCCCTGGTGGTGTCGGTGGGGGGCCAGCCGGCTGGGGCGTTTCCGGTGGTGTGCGATGTGAACGCGATGGCGGCCGACCACATGTGGAACAACCTGGAGGACGTGCGGCTGGCCAAGAGCCAGATCGGCTCGGCGCTGTTGCTGGGCGGGCTGGTGGCGGCGGGTGCCGGTCAGCATTACCGCTCCGAGGAGGCGGTGTACGCGGGGCTTGGGGCGGCGATGCTGGGGCTTTTGGCCAAGGCCGGGGCTCACGCCGACACGAGGTACTGCGACGTGATGCCGCAGCGTGTGTATGTGGCGCCGGTGCTGGTGGAATCGGGGCAAGAACCGGTCATGTTGCAGGTGGAAGGGCGATCGGAGTCACGGCTGGTGCTCGTCGGGTTGCGGCCGCCGCCGGATGGGCAGGTGCAGGCGCGGTATGTGCGGCTGGTAAGCGCTGGCGGAGCGGACGGCTCCGTGGCGCCGGCATGGGCTGTGTCCGGTCGGGTGGAATACGACAACGACGCGGTGGCGGCGGATGTCGCACCGCGGTTGCCTTATGTGCTGGGAGGCCGATGCGTGCGTGTGCCCAGCGAGTCGGTGTTCCGGATGTATCAGGAGGCGGGGTACATGCGGGGGATGACCCGCGGCGATCTGGAAGACGCCTACCGCGCAGAGGGGATACGGTTCAGCGGAGAACTGGCGGAGGAGCTGGATATGGATGGGTCGCAGGTGTGGCCGGAGCTGCACGTGTTGGAGGGTGGCCGCTCGCTGATCGCGCCGTGGCCCGGGACGACGGGGTTTGCGCGGCTGTTCGGGCAGGTGCACCCGCCGTACCAGGCGCGGTCGGAGCAGCTGCGGCGTTTGGAGAGGACGGTTCGGGGCGATGGGATGGGTTTGAAGCCCGTGGACCTGAGCCCGGTAATGGAATGACTCAGGTGCGGCGGGTGTGTCGATCAACCTCAGGATCAGGAGCGTGATTATGAAAGCGGGATGGGCCTTGGCGAAGATGGTAGCGGGTTGTTTGGGCGTGGCGGTTTTGGCGAGT
>JAJUHR010000136.1 GCA_029267795.1 Planctomycetota bacterium | reverse complement strand
GCCGTCAAGATCAAAGGCGCCGCCCACGAATTCACCAGCCTCGAGGGCGTCACCGAGGACGTCACCGACATCATCCTCAACGTCAAAAACATGATCGTCTCCCTCGAGGGCGACGAGCCCAAAACGATGAAACTGCGGGCCCAGGGCCCCGGCGAGGTCACCTGCGACCTGATCGAGGCCGATACCTCGATCACCATCCACAACAAAGACCTGGTGCTGGCCACGCTGACCAAAGAGGTCGAGTTCGATATGGACTTCATCGTCCGCAAAGGGCGTGGCTACGTCCCGGCTAGCGAGCAGTACGACCGCACGGAAGACCAGGAGATCGGCTTGATCCCGGTCGACGCGGTCTTCTCCCCCGTCACCCGCGTCCGGTACAAGGTCGAGGATACCCGCGTCGGCCAGAAGACCAACTACGACAAGCTCACGCTGGAGGTCTGGACCAACGGCACGGTCACGCCCGAGATGGCGCTGGTCGAAGCCGCCAAGATCCTCCGCAAGCACCTGAACCCCTTCGTCCAGTATTTCGAGCTCGGTTCGTCGACCGTCACCGAGAGCGCCTCGGCCGCGGCCCGCGTCGACGAGGACCTGATCCGCAAGCTCCAAATGCCGATCGGTGAGTTGGACCTGTCCGTCCGGGCCAGCAACTGCCTCGAATCCGCGAAGATCGCTACGGTCGCCGACCTGGTCACCAAGACCGACAGCGACCTGTTGAAGGTGCGTTCCTTCGGCCGCACCTCGCTCCGCGAGGTCAAGCGCAAACTGGCTGACCTGAACCTATCCTTGGGGATGGAGTTGCCGGCCGACCTGCAGCAGACCCCGCAATCGGCTTGATAAGTGGCATGGGGATCGATTCGGCCGGCGCCGCGTCGAGTTGTTGATCGTCACCAGGACCTTGGGGATTGACCATGAGGCATCGGGTAGCGGGTTACAAGTTGAGCCGGGACCATGAGCACCGCCGGGCGCTGAGGCGGAACTTGGCCGTGGCGCTGTTCACCCACGGGCAGATCACGACCACGGTCCCCAAAGCCAAGAGCGTCCAGCCTTTCGTCGAAAAGCTGATCACCGCGGCCCGCAAGGGCGACCTGGCTTCACGCCGCCGCGTCGTGGCCGAGCTGCAGGACCGCATCATGGTCAAGAACGACGCCGATACCGACGTGAAGCGCAACAAGTATGGCGAGCTGCTCGACGGCCCACACGTCGTCAAGAAGCTGTTCGACCAGATCGCCCAACGTTACACCGACCGCCCCGGTGGCTACACCCGCATCATCCGCCTAGCCAAGCACCGGATCGGCGATGGCAGCGACCTGTGCGTGCTCCAACTGGTGGGCGAGGAAGAGACCGGCCCGCAGGTCTCAGGTCAGTTCTCTCGCCGCCGCGACAAGGCGAACAAGCGGATGGAAGTCGCCGCCCGGCTGCGCAAAGCCAAGACCGCCTCGCCGGCCGAAGGTAGCGCCCAGCCCGCCGAGGAGACTGGCGGCCCGACCGCACCCGAGGCGCAGAGCACCCCAGACGCTGGCTAATAGCAATAGCCGGTCCGCGCACCTCGGTATCCCGATCTTGAGCAACAACCCAGGCCGACCTTTTCCCCCAGGTCGGCCTTTGTTTTCGGAAAGATCCATCCCCGCGCCGATAGCTTCGATTGGCACACCGCTCGAACAGCGATCCCAGGCCGTGGTATCCTCCTAACCGGAGTCACGGCAGTGGCCCGACTGGCGGGATAGACCCCGGCTTTGAACCATACCCCGGATGGTCGTCGAGAATGGAACATGGTCGAGCCACAACAGGACATCCCCCGCTGGCAGGAACTGGAGCGCTTGGTTGACCTCGGCGACGTCGACCAAGTCCGCGCGTTCCTCAAGTCCATCCCGCTAGGCGAGACCGCCTACACCCTGGTCCGCATGGAGGAGTCCAAGCGGACGCGGTTGCTCGAGTTGCTGCCCCCGGAGGAGGCTGCCGACCTGGTCGAAAGCCTCTCCGACGCCCAGGCCGCCGACCTGATCGAGGAGCTCCCCGCCGAGCGCGCCGCAGCCATCGTAGAGGAGATGGCCAGCGACGAGCAGGCCGACGTCCTGGCCGAGCTGAAGGCCGACGACGCCGAGGCGATTTTGGCGCGGATGGACCCCGCGGAGGCCGAGGAGGTCCGCCGTCGAGCCCGGTACCCCGCCAACACCACCGGCGGCATCATGATCACGGAGTACGTCGCCTATCCCGACCACCTGCGGATCGACGACGTCGTCTGCGACCTCCGCCTCAACGCCGCGAAATACTCCCCCTACGACTTGCAGAACATCTACGTCGTCGCCGGCAGGACCGGTCAGCTCCGCGGCATCGTCCGCCTGCGCGACCTGGTCCTCTCCCCCGGCTCCACCGCGTTGACCGCGATCTCTCTGACCGATACCCAGAGCGTCAAGGTCACCGACGACCTGGACCGCCTCGAGGACTTCTTCGACCGAACCGACCTGTACACCGCCCCGGTCGTCGACGAGTGGAACCGCTTGGTGGGCGTCGTCCGCCGCGCCCACGTCCAGGAGGCTCTGGCCGAACGCGCCGGCAAGACCATCTTGAGGCTCAGCGGCATCGTCACCGGCGAGGAGCTGCGGACCATGCAGATCAAGACCCGCATGGTCCGCCGGCTGGCCTTCCTGGTGCCCAACATCGGCCTGAACCTCATCTCCACCAGCGTCATCGCCATCTACGAGCCGATCCTCGCCAGGGTCTCCGCCTTGATGATCTTCTTGCCCATCCTTTCGGACATGTGCGGCTGCTCCGGGAGCCAGGCCGTCGCGGTAAGCCTGCGTGAAATGACCCTCGGCCTGGTCAAGCCCGCCGAGTTGATGCACGTCCTAAGCAAAGAGATCAGGCTCGGCGTGATCAACGGACTGATCCTCGGCGCCGCCCTGGGCACCATCACTTGGCTGATGCGCGGCGACACGTACCCTTACCTTGGCTTGGTCGTCGGCGGCTCCATGGCGATCAACAACGTCCTGGCCGTATGCTTTGGCGGATCACTCCCCCTCGTCTTGAAGTCCTTCAAGATCGACCCCGCCCTCGCCGCGGGGCCCGTGCTGACCACCGTCACCGACATGGGCGCGTTCTTCTTCGCCCTCACCTTCGCGTGGTTGATGCTCTACCTCACCACCTGAAGCCGTGCCCGCACCCTCAGCCCCAGTAGGGCGGGCCTTCGGCCCGCCGAGGGAGCATATGCGGCGGGGCAAAAGCCCCGCTCTACATCGCTACATCGTTACACCCAAAACGAAAACGCTGGGTGCCTGGGGTTAAGCGCAGCGTGCCCCAGTCCTAGCGGCCCGCCCAGCCGCGGGCGGCAACCCACGGTCCTAACCCCTCCGCACCCGTTATAATCTTTTTTCCCTATGCCCCCTCGCCCCGCATCGCATTCCTCAGCCACCCACTTGGACGCCGACACCCGCATCTGCGCCCTCCACGGGGCCGAACCGATGCTGCAACGCGAGCACCTGGACATGCTGCGGGCAGCCCTGGAAGCGGCCCACGGCGAAGTGGAAACAATCCTTTACGACGGTCGAACCGTCACCTTGGCCGAAGTGCTGGACGAGCTGCGCAGCTTCAGCCTGATGGGGCGGCACAAGCTCGTGATCGTCGACGAGGCCGAGGCCTTCGTCACCGCCCACCGCGGTTCCCTCGAACGCTACGCCCAGTCCCCCGTCGATCACGCCACGCTCGTTCTGCGCAGCCCCCGGTGGCACCCCGGCAATCTCGACAAATGGATCGCCCAGGTAGGGGCGGTGGTCAAATGCGACCCGCTGCCGCCGGCGAGAGCCGTGCCCTGGTTGCAACGCCGCGCCACGCAGGCCCACGGCGCCCAGCTGCCCACACCCGCAGCCGCCGAGTTGGTCCGCCGGTTGGGAACCGATCTGTCGCGGCTCGATAGTGAGCTGGCCAAGCTCGCCGCCCTGGCCGGCCCCGGAAAACCCATCACCACCGACGTGATCGATCAGCTTGTGGCCCGCAGCAGCGACGAGCAAGCCTGGGCGGTCCAGGAGGCCGTCCTATCCCTGCTCCAGGCTCTACCGCGACAGCGCAGCTTGTTCGCCGGCCGCGAAGCCGAAGCCTCCGCCACCCCCACAGCCCGCGCGGTCATCGACAAAATCCACGAGCTGATCGACTTCTCCGGCCAGCCGGACGTGCTCGTGGCCTACTTCGTCGTCGACCTGTTCCGCAAGCTCCACTTGGCGACGATGATGAAGCTGCAG
This sequence comes from Planctomycetota bacterium, assembly GCA_029267795.1. Lineage (GTDB taxonomy): Bacteria > Planctomycetota > Phycisphaerae > Phycisphaerales > Phycisphaeraceae > JAJUHR01. The sequence goes on along the minus strand of JAJUHR010000136.1, from coordinate 1,375 downwards.
GGGGCGTCCGATTCGCAGATCGCCGAGCGTTTTCGGCTGTTCGGCCCGCGCCGCAATGCCTTCCTCGCTGCCATCAACCGCCTGGACGAACGCCGGGCAGCTGAGTTCTTCGACTCGGTCGTCCGATTCGACCTTCGGGCCAAAACCGGCCGCGGCGATTTCATCCGGGGGCTGGAGTGCTTCTGCGCCAGCCTGCCCGAGCGCCTGCCGTGACCCGTCGGCAGCCGTCCGACAGCAAGGCGTGTGACGCCGCAGGCTCCGCGCGATATCCTGATCTCAATCGAGTCGGCCCACGGGCCCATGGAAGGCCGGTCGTTGTCCAGCCGACTCGACCCTCTCGCAGCCACCGATGCGCAAGGAGGCTCGATGGGCGCACGTCGCACCAGTTGCCCGCTCCTGATCATTTTGAGCCTATGGGCGATATTGCTCGCCGAGGGTTGTTCCACCTTGGATCGCCGCGGTTCAGACGTGTTCCAGCGAGATCTGCCCAAAGCCCCTCGATCAGCCGCCTCCTCCGCCGCACGGGCCGCCTCCGGTGCGGATGCGCCTTCGCCTGCGCAGCCCGAGCCCGTCCCCCAGGCTGACCAAGCCAGCCCGCCCGCAGAAGCTGACGCCTCGTCGCAGCGATCCGGGGGCGAGGCTCCGGGGGTGGGGGTCGACGTTCCGAGGGTCGGCGCCTCAGCGACGCCAGGGCTTGCAGCCCGGTCGGCCGCCGAGCAGGCGCAGCTTCTGACCGCAGCCCTCGAACAGCTCAATGAACCCGACCCCGGCCTCGCAGCACCCGCACCCGGTTCTTCTGCCGTTCCCTCCACTGTCCCGATGGAACAACCCACCCGCACTCCTGAGGGCGCCCCCCAGCCGAACCCCGTTACCCTAGTCCTGCGCGATCCACAGCAGCCGGGGTCCGACGCGGGCCTGCCCCCACCCCCTGAGTCCGAGCCCGCTAGCCCTGAGCCGACCCAGGCGGACTCAACCGCAGCCGCCTCCCCCACGTCGACGCGCCAAGCCCTGCTCGCCCAACTGCGCGAATCGATCCGCAGCAGCGACCAGCCCGTTGCCGACAAGGCCTTGGCTTTGGCCGCCTTGGGCCTCCTCGACGGCACCGCCCCAGATCAGGCCGACCTCGCCTCGCTGCCCGCTCCTCAACGCGACCGGCTCGCAAGCTTTCAAAGCCTGATCCGCCAGCTCGCCGAGCGATGGTCTTCCTCATCCTCCACCCCGGATCCACAAGCCGTCGTCGATCAGCTCAGCCACCTCCTCGGGCCACAGCCCCTGACGATCCGCCAAGCCAAGCTCTGTCTTAGCGTTACAGGCTTCGGTGTGTACGACGAACTGCCGAGCCCGAGCCTGCAGGCCGGCCGCGAGCACCGCTTGG
>JAJUHR010000431.1 GCA_029267795.1 Planctomycetota bacterium | reverse complement strand
TGGCTGCTCGCCGAACGCCGCCACCTGACCGCCGAGCGCCACCGCCTCGCCGACGACCTGAACCAGACCCGCGCCCAACTCGAAGCCGCTCACAACGAACTACACGCCCTGGAGCGCGAAATCGCCCAGGTCAACCAGCGGCTCGCCGTGGCCGAGCAGACCCATCGCAACGTCCAGCAGGAGCTCGACAAGGCTCAACAGCAACTGCGAGAGGCCTTCAGAGCCCTGGCCAGCGAGGCCCTGCAACAGAACGCCCATCAATTCCTCACTCTGGCGCGAAAAACCTTCGAGGGTGAGCAGAAGGACGCGGCGGTTCAACTCGAACAACGTAAACAGGCGATCGAGTCGCTGGTGAAACCCCTCAAAGAGCACCTGGACCAATACAACAACTCCCTCCAGCAGATCGAAAGCACCCGCCGGGAAGCCTACGGCTCGCTCAAAACGCAACTGGGCGCCCTGCTGGAGGACCAGCGAAAGCTCCGCGCCGAGACCGCCAACCTCGTCACCGCCCTGCGCCGTCCCGAGGTCCGCGGCCGCTGGGGCGAGATGCAACTGCGGCGGGTCGCCGAGCTCGCCGGGATGATCGAGCACTGCGACTTCGTCGAGCAGGGCTCACACACCGCCGAGTCGGGCCGCCTGATCCCCGACATGGTCGTCAAGCTGCCCAGCAACCGGCACGTCGTCGTGGACGCCAAAACCCCCCTCGACGCGTTCCTCCGGGCCGTCGAATCCTCGGACGAAAACCAACGCAACGCCTACCTCGACCAGCACGCCCAGCAGATCCAGACCCAGGTCGCCAACCTGTCCAACAAGCAGTACAGCAGGCAATTCGACCGCAGCCCGGACTTCGTCGTGCTGTTCATCCCCGGCGAGGGCTTCCTGTACCCCGCCCTGCAACGCCGCCCCACGCTGCTCGAAGACGCGATGACCTGTGGCGTCGTGATCGCCACGCCCACCACGCTGATCTCGCTGCTGAAGGTCATCGCCCTGGGCTGGCGCCAGGAGCAACTGGCCCAAAACGCCGAACGGATCAGCAAGCTCGGCCGCGAGCTCCACGAGCGCCTGTGCACAGCCCTGGAGCACGTCGAAAGGCTCGGTTCGTCTTTGGAAAAGAGTGTCAAGGCTTACAACGGCCTGGTGGGGTCGTTGGAATCCCGCGTGCTAACGTCCGCCCGCAAGTTCGAAGAGTGGGGCGCCGGTGTCATCGGATCGCTGCCGGAACAGATCGAGCGGATCGACTCAGCCCCCCGCCAACCCAACAACATAGGGCGGGTCCAGCGAAGCGAACCCGCGCCCGATGAACCGTAGGGTGCGCTGTGCGCACCACTCGTAGCTCCGAAAGTGGCTGGGGCCCAGCGCAGCGATGCCCCCAGCTTATTGTAGGTCCGAGCCCGCCCGGACATTTCTCGCGGCCGGCAACCCGCGGTCCAGAAGAAGTAGGGCGGGTCAAGCGCAGCGGACCCGCCATGCTGTAGGGCGGGTCATCGACCTGCCAACCATTTCGCCCGCCGAATCTGTTTCCTCCCTCGCAGTAATGTAGGGCGGGCCTTCGGCCCGCCAATCGCTCGGGTGCCACCGCTTGCTTGCAAGCGGTGCTTCTCCAAGGCTTCTTTTCCAAAATCAATAGCCGCGGGTGGCAACCCGCGGTTCCTCAGCCCCGTCACACCATCTTGGGCAGCAACCGATCGACCTCGGAGAAATACCGCCGAATCAGCGCACAATCGAACTTGGAAAGGATGCTGGACGCCGGCTCACGCTCCAGCAGGAACTGGAAGGCGGCCCGGATCACCCTCTCCGGCGCCACGCGCCCCTTCGACCACAGATCGTAGTCGGACCAGCTT
>JAJUHR010000024.1 GCA_029267795.1 Planctomycetota bacterium | reverse complement strand
CCGAGCTTACGCCGCAGCAGCGAGGCAGCATACCCGTTGGGATAGCCGTAGAACGCCAGCACCACGTCGAACCGCCAAGCCCGGTGGGCACGCCAAAGGGGGATCGTCAGCACCTCCGGCCAGAGGTGTTGACTCGGCGGACGCCGGTACCGCCGCACGGGGTAGGGCAGCTTCGGCTCGGGCAGGTGGTCGTCCTGCGCGAGGACGAACACCTCGTGGCCACGCGCTTGCAACCCGCGGACGATCACGTCGGCGTCACGCTCCGCCCCGCCCAGCCGCGGCAGAAACGTCGGCGTAAAAAGACAAACCCGCACATCCAGCTCCGATCAGGGGACAAACGAGGGTTTAGCCCGCCGTGAATACACGGCGGGCCCGTAGGGCGGGCCGTCGGCCCGCTAATCGTTCGGGTGCCACCGCTTGCTTGCAAGCGGTGCTTCTCCAAGGCTTCTTTTCCAAAATCAATAGCCGCGGCCAGCAACCCGCGGTTCTCTTACTCCCTCTCCCCTTGGGGAGAGGCCGGGTGAGGGGTGAAACCCCGAAAAACTTTAATCCATCCCTCACCCCGACCCTCTCCCGACTCGGGAGGGGGATTATGAAACCGGCCCTTGGCGAGTTAAGCCGTCGCCAACCCCACTTACTCACCCGATCGGATCATTACCAGCGGCGCCACCCGCCCATTTCCATGCAACAATCCTGTTTTTTCCTGACCGACGCAATGGAGTGGCCGGTTATTGGACCTATATTCTACTGCAGCGGTTGCAGGGGTTTTGCGGAGCCACCCGAGCCGACTATGATCCTACGATCAATCAGCGACCGGCATCTCGTACGCAGGTGGAGAACCGCTTGACTACCGAAGCCTCGCCCGTGGTTGTGGTTAACATCGTGGCTGCCTCGTATTCCGGCAGCACCTGGGCCAACCTGCTCCTGGGGGCGAACTCCCAGGCATTCAGCGTCGGAGAGATCGACAACATCGGGAAGCACGGCAAGGCCTTGTGCACCCTTCACGGCGTCAGCTGCCCGATCTGGTCGCAGTTCAACCCCGGCTCGGGCGAAAACCCGTACCTCCAGATCCACCGGATCACCGGCAAACGCTTCCTGGTGGTTAACAACGCGCGCTACCTGCTGCACGACCAGGACCACCCGCGGGTCCACTCGAAGTACATCTTCCTCATCCGCGACGGTCGGGCGGTGGTCGCCAGCACCCGTCGAAAGTACCCGAACACCTCCATTTGGCACGCGTCGCGCTCCTGGTGGCGGACAATGAAGAAGAAGCAGCGACTGATCCACAGCCGCCCCCAGCGTGACACCCTGGTGGTTCAGTACGAAGCGCTGCTGAAGGACCTGGAGCCTCAAACCCGCCACCTCTGCGAGTTTCTCGGGATGGAGTTCGAGCCGCAGATGCTCGAGTACTGGAAGAAGAAACCGCATTTCCTCGGCGGGAACATCGGCACGATGAACTCGATCGCCAAGGTCCAGGGCATCGACGCAATCCACTACTTCAAAAAGAAGCAGCATTTCGGCGGCCAGCTGCCCGTCGCGGTGCCACCGAACGAGCCCTCCTCCGGCGCGACCCTCCACAGCCACCCGCCGCAGGGAAGCCCGATGGAGCTGAAGGTCGGAGAATCCAGGATCCATATCAGCGACCACTTTAAGATGGATTTGGATCACTACAACAGCACGGACCTAAGACACTTCGTCGACGAGCGGTGGAAGCACGAGCTCTCCGATTGGCAGCTGCGCGTGTTCGCGATCGCGGCCGGCCGACTCAACCGCAAGTTCGGCTACCCGCCCTCGCTCGACCGCAGCTGACCCGCCAGAGACCTGTAGGGCAGGTCATCGACCTGCCTCTCTTGTAGGACGGGCCTTTGGCCCGCCAACGATTGAGCCCGCCGTGAACATACTGCGGGCTCATGGGTGCCACCGCTTGCTTGCAAGCGGTGTTGCGCGGACAAGGTGGCTGGGGCCCAGCGCAGCAATACACCCGGCAGGGGCTGTGGCGCCGCCTCGCTCCACCCCAGGCGCCCCGCGCTTCACCGCGATACACCCAAACAAAAAACGCCTAGAATGAACGCCGCCGATCCGCGTCCCGCCGACGCTCGGGGGATCGCGGCGTGACGCACCGACCATGAACATCCGCAACTTTTCCATCATCGCGCACATCGACCACGGCAAGAGCACGCTCGCCGACCGGCTGTTGCAGCGCACCGGGGCCATCACCGAACGCGAGATGCGCGACCAGCTTTTGGACGGGATGGACATCGAGCGGGAGCGCGGCATCACGATCAAGGCCTCGGCGGTGACCGTCCATCACAAGCACCGCGGCGAGGACTTCATGCTCAACTTCATCGACACCCCCGGCCACGTGGACTTCCACTACGAGGTCAGCCGGGCCCTCACCGCCTGCGAGGGGGCCATCCTGGTCGTCGACGCCACCCAGGGCGTCCAAGCCCAGACCGTGGCCAACGCCTACATGGCCGTCGACGCCGGCCTGGAGATCATCCCGGTCGTGAACAAGGTCGACCTGCCCTCGGCCCGGCCGGAGGAGGTCGCGATGGAGATCGAGCAGGTGCTCGGCCTGCCCGCCGAACAGTGCATCTACTGCTCCGCGAAAACCGGCCAGGGGATCGACGAGTTGCTGGCGGCAATCTGCGAGCGGCTCCCCGGCCCCTCGGGGGACCCCAACGCCAAGACCCAGGCCCTGATCTTCGACAGCGAATACGACGACTACCGCGGCGTCATCGTCTACTTCCGCCTCTTCAACGGCAAGCTGCGGGTCGGCGACAAGCTCCTGATGATGGGCACCGGGCGGTCGTACACCATCAGCGAGATGGGCAAGTTCACCCCAAAGATGACCCCGATGAACAGCCCGATGGCCGCCGGCGAGGTCGGCTACATGGTCGCCGCCATCAAGACCCTCGAGGACGTGAACATCGGCGACACCATCACCTTGGCGCTGGACCCGGCCGACAAGCCCCTGCCCGGCTACCGCGAGCCGCAGCAGATGGTGTTCTGCGACTTCTACCCCTCCGGCGACACGCAGTTCGAGGACCTGCGCGACGCGATCCACCGGCTGCACCTCAACGACGCCAGCTTCACCTTCACCCCCCAGTCCAGCGAGGCCTTGGGGTTCGGCTTCCGCTGCGGGTTCCTGGGGATGCTCCACATGGAGATCATCCAGGAGCGGCTCGAACGAGAAGGCAACGTCCAGGTCGTCCAGACCGCCCCCACCGTCACCTACGAGGTGCTGCTGACCAGCGGCCAGGTCCTCCAGATCAACAACCCCGCCGAGCTGCCCGACCCCTCCAAGGTCGCAGAAATCCGCGAACCGATCGTCCGCGTCGAGATCCTCACCCCCGAGAGTTCCATCGGCGACCTGATGAACCTGTGCCAGTCCCGCCGCGGGCTGTACAAGAAGCAGCAGTACCTCTCGGACACCCGGCAGATCCTGGTCTACGAGCTGCCGCTGGCGGAGATCATTTACGACTTCTACGACAAGCTCAAGTCCATCACCCGCGGATACGGCACGATGGACTATACGTTCCTCGAGTTCCGGGCCGACCGCCTGGTCAAAATGGACATCCTCGTCAACGGGCAAAAGGTCGACGCCCTGTCCACGATCGTGCACCGCGACAAAGCCGAACAACGCGGACGCGCCCTGCTGCTGCGGCTCAAAAAAGAGATCGACCGCCACCTGTTCGAGATCCCGCTGCAGGCGGCGATCGGCGGCAAGGTCATCGCCCGCGAGACGATCAGGAGCGTCGGCAAGAACGTCACCGCCAAGTGCTACGGCGGCGACATCAGCCGCAAGAGAAAACTGCTCGAAAAACAGAAAGAAGGCAAGAAGCGGATGAAACGCATCGGCACCGTGGACATCCCGCAAGAGGCGTTCATGGCGGTGCTCGAGCCAGACGAAGGGTGACCGCCCCCCCCGCCCCCGCCAAGCCCCCGCTGGCGCATACCCCCTCATCGGGTTCGCCCCGCCCGCCGCCTTGACTCACCATCAATGACTTAGCCCGCCGTGAACACACGGCGGGCCCATAGTAGGGTGCGGTAGGTGCCTGGGGCTAAGCACAGCGTGCCCCAGTCCATAGCTCTGTGCGCACCACCAATAGCCGTGGGTGGCAACCCGCGGTTCAAGTAGGGTGCGCTGTGCGCACCATCCGTAAGGTGGGGGGGCCACACAGCAGGTCGAACAGAAGGTGAGGCTGCTGTGTGCACGAGAACCCATCAAGCTAGGGCGGGGCTTCGCCCCGCCGCCCCAAAATCAACAGGTTTTTCGTTCGGTCTGCAACGGTTGGGAAACCTGTGCGGGGGCTTCACCTGCAAGGGTTGAAGCGGCGCCTTGCCCGCGGGTCGGACGTATCGTTTGGTTTGGAAGTGCCCGATGCGATGACCACGGAAAGGAACACCGGCACGCGATCGTCGGAGGATGCCGCAAAAAAAATAAGCATCTTGCCAGAGGTTGTCAGCCGCAGCTTAAGTCATGCCAGTTAGCGGACGAACGTATTTCTTGGCGGACGTTAGGCGACGCCGGGCAGGGGCGCACCCCGAAGGCGACGCGGGGTGACGGGTTTGGATGAAATGGCCGGTTCGCGGTGAACGGGCCGAAGCGCCAGTACAACGGGTCTGTGTGGATCCGAGCACGAAAGGGTTGGTTGGTTATTTTTTGTGAGAGGAGCCAAAGCATGTCAGCACGCAGTCGTAGGAATTCGGGGTTTACGCTGGTTGAAATTTTGATCGTGGTGGTGATCCTGGGCATCCTGGCCGCGATCGTCATCCCGCAATTCACCAGCGCCAGCGAGTCGGCACGGGGCAACAGCCTGATCTCCCAGCTGCAGACGATCCGCAGCCAGCTGGAGCTGTATCAGGTCCAGCACAACGGCGCGTATCCCACGCTGCTTCAGATGTGGGGCAACATGACCTCCAAGACCTTTGCTGATGGCACGGTTGATGCGGCGGGCGACTTCGGCCCGTACCTGCAGCAGGAACCGATCAACCCCTTCACCAATGGTACGGGCATCGCGGCCGACAACTCGTCGGACTGGCAGTATGACGATGCCACCGGCGCGATCCTCCCGGTGGTGGACGCCGCCCAGGCAGCCGCCGCGGGCCTGACCGCGGGCGTGGACTACGTCGCAGCCCCGTAACTTCAGTCCTAACACCCCAGTCACCCTGGCTTGACCGCCGGGGTGACTCTTTTCTTTGACGACGTGATCGGCGGCGAGCGCCGGTGGCACGCAGGATCCGAGAAATCGGTCCGGGGGCACGGGGAATCCGGGGAATCCGGGGGATCCGGGGGGCCGGGGCCGCGAGCGGAAACACAAGCTGGTACACCCAAGGTGCCATGATGCAAGGGGCCGTCACAGCTCATCACAACAAACGCCCACCCTGGGCCTTCGCCATCGTCGAGGTCATCATCGTCGCGATCATCCTCGTGGTCCTGGCCATGCTGGTCGGCCCTCAACTGACGGTAGCGTCCAACGCCAACCGCGAAGACGACCTGAAGGCGAAGCTGCTGAACCTGCGCACCCAGATCCTGGTCTACCGGGCCGAGCACGGCGGGCTGTCACCGGGGTATCCCCCCGCCAACCACGCCGCCCCTCCAAACAACGAGACGTTCGTCGCCCAGCTCACCCAGTACACGGACAAGTCGGGCAACACCTCGCCGACAAAGGACAGGCACTTCCAATACGGCCCGTATCTCGAAGCGATGCCCGTGAACCCGATGAACAACAGCTCGGCGATCCGTTTCATCGCCGACGATCAGCATTTCCCGCAGACCCCCAGGGGTTCGGAGGGCTGGGTCTACAAACCGGTCACCGGGACCATCGCCGCGAACGTGGACGGCAGCGACCTCGATGGCACGCCGTACTTCGACTATTAAGGGCCTCTCACGAAACAGGGTGCCACACACCGGCCGAACCGAAGGTGAGGCTGCTGTGTGCGGAAAACAACAGGTCGATGGAAGGGGCGGCTCTGTTTTGTCCGAGCCTCTATCTAACCCCGCCCGAGGCGCACCGCTCCCTTCCAAGGATCGCTCGACGGGTCGTTCGGGCTAGTGACCGCGCGATCCGCAGCGCATCGCCCCCCCGCGGGTCTGCGAGGGGGCCGATGGACAGGGGTTCGCGGGGCCCACACCGACGGGGTAGGCCGTCTGACGCGGCTTCGGGCCGATAACCCACCCCCGGCTGCGAAGTCGGCGATCGATCTGACCGATGCAAAGGGTGTAACCGTAAAACGGTCGACGGTTGCACCCTGTGCAAGAGCGACCGATGAACCCAGGAAGGAGCCGTGGCATGCGTTCTTTGCGGTATCTCAATGCGGTGTTAACGGTGTTGGCGGTGCTGCTCACGCTCAACCTCTGGACCATGTGGACCGGCGGGCCCACGTGGGACAGGTCGGTCATGGCGGCCCGGGGCGAAGAGGGCGGCGCAGGCATCCCCAACTCCGCACAACAACGGGCGGAGATGATCGACTTGCTCAAGCGGCTGGTTCAGGAAACCAACGACCTATCGAACATGTTCAGGACGGGTCGCGCCCGCGTCCAGGTCGACGGCGGGAAGTGACCGTTTCCGACGGGGAGCAGCCATGCGGTCTGCGGTAGCGCACAAGGCGCGTCACGCGTTCACCCTGATCGAAGTGCTGGTGACGGTCGTGATCATCGGCATCGCCGGAGCGCTCATCGTCCCGCACCTGCTCCGCGCCGGCACGCTGGGTGTGCAGGCCGCGGTCCGCATGACGATCGCGGACATCGTCGTTGCTCAGAACGAGGCCGTGGCGCAACAGGCCACCCGCCGGGTCGTCTTCGATCAGGCCGACAACCTCTATTCGCTGACCGATGGGAACGGCAACGTCATCGGCGCCACTTGGATGGCCAACTACGCCGAGGGCGCCGGCAACTACGTCGTCAATATCGGCAACGACAGCCGGTTCGAGGGCGTGACCCTCGAAAACCCCAATTTCGGCGGTCAAGCCTACCTGGAGTTCGATGCGCTCGGCTCGCCCGTCGAAGGAGGCAGCGTCGACCTGGTCTTCGGCAGTTTCCGCTACCGGATCAGCGTGGCGCCGTTCACGGGACGCATCTCGATCACCGCCGTGGCCGCCGGGCCCTGATCGAGCGGCGCGGGGGGGCGGCCAAGGTCGACACGATCAGCCCGTGAAAGCACCCCCGGGCAACAAGACCCAGTCGATCCAGCGGGCTGGTGGGTTGAGCCTCCGGTGCCGCGTCGTGGAACACACGGATACGAAGCGATGACATCCAAGCGACTCCGCAGCAGACGATCGGCGATCTTGATGGCAACCACGCTGGCCATCGTGGCTGGGATGTTGATCTGGGCCAAGCTCCGCCTGTTGCAGGAGGTGCCGCAGACCGCGGTCGCTCGGCCCGCCAGGCAGGCCGCTCAGGCACCCCCCTCGCAATCCCACCCCGACGGATCGGCGGTTCCCGCCGATCGCGAATCCCCGGCTCATTGACGGGCCCACGACCTGCCGGATGACCTCGCGTGCTCAGCCGCGAGCGGCTCACAGCACGTCCCATCCCAGTTACCTCTTTTCGCTCCCCTGAGCCCTCGGTCGCGATAACGGCCCGGGCGCGATCGCCGCGCCTCGTTCGCAGCATTCCAGCCTGCCTTTTCGCTGCGAATCGTAAGTACCGGTTAAGACGTTGGAAAGTTGTGTGCCGCTCTGGCCGATGAAAACACACAACAAGCCGCTCGCGCCGGCTTGACAAGGGCGCAGCCGCGGCGTTCACCCCAGCGGTCGTTGGATTTTCGCGAACGACCCCGCCCCAGTCACACGGGCAGCAGGCTTGCTTCAGGCCCGCTCGCACGGTGGGCCGGTCGCAGCGGCCGCGGGTAACCGGTGACCGCGGACACACAGCCAGACCGAAATCGAAGGAGTACACAGCCGGTGACACGCAATTGGGGAGGCACGGTCATGACACGCAAGCGGGAAGGCACCGCGAAGGAGTCCACGATGTTCCAGGGAACGCTCAAATCCATTGGGGTGGTGTTGATGGGTACGATCGCTTGGCTCTCTTGCCCCGCCGCGCTCGCCGACGAAGGGGCCCCGCCTCAGTCTCAGCCACAGCAGCAGGGCGGCGGCTTCTTTGGCGGCCTGCTCAATCAACCCGGCCAGGGGGCCGCCCCGGCTCAGCCCGAAGCCGAGCCCATCCCCGCGGGCCAGAGCGTCAGCGTCGGGTCGTTCGGACAGATCGACCTGCACGTGAAGGACATCGAACTGTCCAGGGTGCTCCAACTGTTGAGCATCCAATCCCAGCGGAACATCATCGCCAGCCGCAACGTCGGCGGGATGATCTCCGCCGACCTCTACAGCGTGGACTTCTACGAGGCCCTGGACGCCATCCTGCACCCCAACGGCCTGGCTTACCGGGAAAAGGGCAACTTCATCTACGTCTACACCGCCTCGGAGCTCAAGGCCCTGGAAGAATCCGAGCGCAAGATGACCCGCCGGGTGGTGCGGCTGAACTACATCAGCGCCGCCGACGCCTCGGCGTTCGTCACCCCGCTCCTCTCGTCTTCCGGCTCAATCTCCGTCAGCGCCGAAACCCCCGCCGGGTTCATCCCCACCGCCTCTGATGGCGGGGGCAACAGCTTCGCCGACAGCGACACCCTCGTCATCCACGACTACCCCGAAAACGTCGCGGAGATCGTCTCCGCCCTGGCAGAGCTGGACGTGCGGCCGAAGCAGGTCCTCATCGAGGCCACCGTGCTCGAGGCCCGCCTGAACGAAGACAACGCCCTGGGCGTGGACATCAGCCTCGTGATCGACCACAGCATGAGCAGCTATATCAACCCGCTCAACGCGACCGACACGCTGCAGACCGGCAAGTGGGACATCATCGACCCCGCAACCGGCGACGCGATCCGTGAGGACGTCGGCCCCGTCGCCGCGGTCGGCCAGGGAGCCACCGGGCAGACGACGGTCGGCAACACCGTCAGCGGCGAGTCGGGCGTGAAGCTCGGGTTCGTCTCCGACCACGTCAACGCCTTCCTGCGGGCCCTGGACCGCGTCACCGACACCACCGTCGTGGCCAACCCCAAGCTCCTCGTGCTCAACCGCCAGCGGGCCGAGCTGCTGGTCGGCGGTCGCCTCGGCTACATCAGCACCACCCAGACCGAGTCGGCAGCCACCCAGACCGTCGAGTTCCTCGAGGTCGGCACCCAGCTGGCCGTGCGGCCGTTCGTCAGCGATGACGGCTTCATCCGCCTGGAGCTGAACCCGGAGGTCTCGGACGGCGACACACGCGCAGTCCAAGGCCTGGTGATCCCCAACGAGACCACGCAGCGCCTGACCACCAACGTGCTGGTCCGCAGCGGTCAGACCGTCGTGCTCGGCGGGTTGTTTAAGGAAGACACTACGATCGAGCGCAACCAGGTCCCATTCATGGGCGACATCCCACTGCTGGGCGGCGGCTTCAAGGGTCGGGACGACAACGTGGAGCGTTCGGAGGTGATCTTCCTGATCACGCCGACCGTCATGAAGGATTCGCAGCTGTACGCAGCCGGGGAACGGGCCAAGGACGACATCGAGCTCGCCCGGATCGGCGCCCGCGAGGGCTTGCTGCCCTGGTCACGCACGAAGCTGACCGCAGGGCACCTCCGCGACGCGATCAAGCACCGCCAGGAGGGCGACGACGACAAGGCCCTGTGGTCGGTGAACCTGGCGCTCTACCTGGACCCGATCAACTTCGAAGCCCAGCGGCTGAAGGAGGAGATCACCGGCGAGCGGACCCCCTGGCAACACCGCAGCATGCTCAAGGATTCGCTCCACGACATCTTCGAGCAGCAGCTTTCCAAACCGTATCCCGCCGACAGCGCTCGGGGGCAAGCCCAACGCACACAGCGTCCCGGTGCCACGCCGGGGCAGCACCCCGAAGGGGACCACCCCGCAGCTTCAGGCCAGCCCGTTGACTCGCACACCTCGGTGACCTCGCCGCAGGATCAGGAGCAGGGGGCGCAGCAAGGGCAAACCGCCCATCAATCAGCCTCTGCCGAGCCAGCCCCCGGGCCCAATGATCCTCATTCCCCGCGAGCATCCAGGGGCTCTGAGCCCCAGCCCATCGTGATGGAGAGCCGGTTCGATGAGATCGTCGTTGAAGAACAACCCAGCGAAATCGAAACCAGTCCGACCGCCGAGCCCACCTCGGACAACCAACCCTCGGGTCAGCCAGAGCCCGTCCAATCCGTGACCGATGAGCCGCAGCCCGGCAGTACCGAGCCTCCAGCCTTCGAGGAATCTCCGGTAGAGCCGGCTGAGCCGGCCGGCCGGGTGAACGACCAGCCGCAGGCTTTCTCGACCACGCCCGAAGCGATCCCGAGCAGCGGGCAGCAGGCCCAACCCCAAAGCACCGGGGGCTCCACCAGCGGTCATTGGAACCGCCGCGTCGCACGGGCCCGCGGTCGGGGGGTTCAACCTGAATCAAGCGAGGCTCCAGCCGCACCAGCCACCGAGCCCATCGCCCCCGCGGTCGAGACCCACGCCGCTGCCCCGGAGCCCCAGGACGACGAGCCGGGCTCCGGAGTTGGTCAGCAGCGGGTGACGCCGATCGTGGACGTGCTCCAGGCGATCGACCAGTGGCAGCAGCCCGACCCTCAGGGCGAGCAGGAGACTTCCGGCGGTCCCACGACTCCCGAAGGGTCCGCGACTTCCGGGGGCTCCGGGGGTTCCGGGGGCGAGGGCGGGGAGCCGACCGAGTAATGACGTGACGCGGGTCCAGGCCCGCATCGACCCGGCTAGGGGAACCGTTTCCGTGGAGGGGAAGCGTCCGGTTGAATCGCGCAAGGAGGTTACTTTGATGCATGCGCACATTCGGGCTGCCTTCGCAGCGGTGACAGGTTTGATGCTCACGGGCTTGGTGGGTTGCAAGACCACCTCCCCCAGCCACGAAGAGCACGTCAACGCGGCCAACAAGCGGTGGAGCGAACTCCGCGCCGGGACGGTCCTGCAGATGGCCCAGCAGCAGTTCGACGCCGGCGACCTGGATCAGGCCGAACGCACCCTCGTCCAGGCGATCGCCATCGACAGCGAGATCCCGACGCTGCACCTGCTCTCGGGCCGCGTCGCCTTGGAGCGGGGCCAGCTGGAACGCGCTTACCACCGGCTGGACAAGGCCATCGAGCTCGATGCCAACCTGGCCCCGGCGTACTACTACCAAGGCGTGGTCCTGCAGCGGTGGTCGCGGTACGAGACCGCCCTGGCCCGGTACACCAAAGCGTACGAGCTCCAGCCCGACAACGTCGCGTTTCTCCTGGCCCGCGCCGAGATGATGGTCGAGCTGGAACAAATCGACGACGCCATGGCCCTGCTCGAAGACAAGCTGACCTACTTCGACCAGAACGCGGCGATCCGCCTGGCGGTGGCGCACATGCACCTGATGCGGCACGAGTACGACCGGGCGGCCGATTACTTCCAGCAAGCGCTCCTGCTTCAACCCGATGACCCGAAGACCCTCGAGGAATTGGCCTCGGCACAACTGGCCAGCGGCCAGACAGACCAGGCGATCCGGATCCTCGAGCGGCTCACCAACGACCCCGAACTGCTGCAGCGCAACGACCTGAAGCGCTCGCTCGCCACGGCCTACTTCGCCTCCGGCAGGACCGACGACGCCAGGGCGCTATGCATGAAGCTCGTCCGCACCGACCCGAACGACGTCGAGTCGTGGATCAAGCTCGCCGAGATCGCCTGGCTTTCGGACGACCAGCCCGGGGCCCTGCTGATCTCTCAGCGGGTCCGCGCTCTGGCGCCGAATCGACACGAAGGGTACCTGCTCGCGGGGCTCGTGCTGCAGAAGCGGGGACAAAACGCCGAAGCCTTGGAGATGCTCGACCGCGCCGCGGCGCTGGCCCCCGCGAAAAGCACCGAGCCGTTGATCCTGCGGGGCATCGCCTTGGAAGCGAGCGGACGTTACGAGGAAGCCGAGGCGGCGTACGCCGAGGCCGCGCGACGTCAGCCCGACGACGTGTACGCCCAGCGGCTGCTGGCTCGCCTGGCGCCACAACCCTGATGAGGGGCGGCTTGGGCACCCCGCGGCCTCCCCTCGGGGCGGCTCGACGGGAGACATGCCGGGCCCAGGCGTGACCGCCCCGGGTTGTGCCGGTAGGGACGGAGCACGGCAGGCGGGGAGAAGCACTTGATCGAGAATCAGCCCAATATCCACGACAGTCTTCCCCACAAGGGAGGACTGTTTCTATTTCGGTGACGATCGCGACAACGT
>JAJUHR010000322.1 GCA_029267795.1 Planctomycetota bacterium | reverse complement strand
AGGCGACGCTCTCGGTTGGTGCGATAGGCCTCGAGGATCTGGGCGCACGTCGTGGCCAGCGGCTGCAGGTACTGGGCCAGCGCCTCGTCGTAGCCCCCCGGTCGGTTGGCGATGCCGGCCATACCCACGATCTGGTCACCCCGCAGGAAAGGGATGCCCAGGAACGCCCGCAACGGCGGGTGCCCCTCGGGGACGCCGCAACCCCTCGGATCGCTGGCCGGGTCGTTCGCGATGACCGTCCGCCGCGAGGTGATCACCGCACCGAACAGCGATCGGAGGTTGTCGAACTCCATGCCCACCGGCGCGTTCTGCTCGTAGAACCGGCGTGTCTGCTCGTTCCACGCCACGTTGGTGATCGCGTGGGTCTTCAGATAAGGCGTGCCGTCAGGCCTGTGCAGCACCTCCCCGATAAACCCGTATTCACTCTCCGTCAGCTCCAACAGGCCGCTCAACAACGTCTCAAACACCGTCCTGGGCTCGGCGTCCTGGATGAACTGCGCTTGCAGCTGGCTAACCGCTGACAGCAACCAGTGGCTCTTCCAAAGCCGGTCCTCAGCCTGTTGGTGCTCCAGCTTGGATTCAAGCGCCATGCACCGCAGCCGGTACACCCCCACCCCACCTCCCACCCCGATCAACCCAGCCGGTAACAGGCTCCACAAAGCCGCCCGCCAGATCGCGGCCACCTGCTCGTTGTATTCGTCGACGGTCATGTCGACCCCGACGACGCCGACCAACCGCCCCCGCGAGTCGTAGAAAGGTGCGAACGCGCTGTGGAACGTCCCCCACCGATCGGTGTACGGCTCCGAGGTGACCAGCGCCACCCCCTCCCGCAACGCCCGCACCATCTCCGGGTCGGGGTCCTCGTAAAGCTCCATCACGAACGAGTGATCCTCGACCCCATCGCCATCGGCGTCGCCCAGCGGCGTGGCATCCAGAACGAAATACACCTGGCCCCCAACCAACATCCCCGTGTAGACGAATCGCACCTCCGGGATCGAACGAAGCACCCGCCGCAGGGGATCGACCGCCCTTTCGTAATCCGCGGTGGCCTCGCGCTCAGGGGCATCGATGGTTCGGTGCAGATCCCCATCCACCAAAGCCGCCGCCGTGTGCGCGATCACCAGCAGCTTGTCGCGCATCTGCTGCTCATAAAGCTGGGACGATTTGTGGTAGTGGAACCCGATGCTCAAGGCCCCCGCAGCAAACACCAGCAGCCCGATGAGCACGCCCTCGCGGATCGGATAGATCCGCAGCCCATCCGAAGCATTCCGAGCGGATTCCCTGGCCTTGGGCCGGTCCACCATGATGCCTGTTCCCTGACTACAGATCGCGTTGCGCCTGCGATGCTTAAAGGGCAACCTCCCCGCTGCAGAGCGCACTGAGCGCGCAATCCGACGGCGGGCGGATGACTCTGAAGTATCTATCAGCTAGATAGGAGGGACGCTTTAAGATCAGGCATCGCCTATGACGTGAATTTGAAATGACTTAGAAAAAAGACCAGAAAACCAGGTCCCCACCGCGCCCAGAGAAAGACCTTACCCGCCCCCCTCTCCATGGGGACGGCACAACGTAAGCGTTGAAAATACCGGTTATTCGGAACCGCAGTCCTCGCCAGCGAAGCGTCACCCAAGGCCCTAGCTTGCCAAGCCTTGGAACAGCGGCGTGGAAAGGTACCGCTCGCCGAAACTGGGGATCACGACGACAATCACCTTGCCCTTGTTCTCCGGTTTGGCAGCGATCCGGGCCGCAGCACACACGTTGGCACCGGAGCTGATCCCCCCCAAAATGCCCTCCTCGCGAGCCAGCCGCCGGGCCCACTCGAACGCCTCTTCGCTGGTGACGGTCTCGACCCCGTCGACCAGCGTGGTGTCCAGGTTCTTGGGGATAAAGCCCGCCCCGATCCCCTGGATCTTGTGTGGCCCGGGCTTGCCGCCGGAGATCACGGGCGACTCGGCCGGCTCGACCGCGATGGCCTTGAGACTGGGCTTCTTGGGCTTGATGTAGCGCGCCACGCCGGTGATCGTCCCCCCCGTGCCCACACCCGCCACAAAGATGTCTACCTTCCCCCCGCTGTCCTCCCACACCTCCGGGCCGGTGGTCCGCTCGTGGACTAGCGGATTGGCCGGGTTCTCAAACTGCTGGGGCATCCAGGCGTTGGGCGTGCTGGCCACCAGCTCCGCCGCTTTGGCGATCGCGCCCTTCATCCCCTCGGACGCCGGCGTCAAAACCAGCTTGGCGCCCATCGCCCGAAGCAGCGCCCGCCGCTCCAGGCTCATCGATTCGGGCATCGTCAGCGTCAGCTTGTAGTTCTTCGCGGCGCACACGAACGCCAGCGCGATGCCCGTGTTCCCGCTGGTCGGCTCGATGATCTCCGTCTCGGGGTTGATGGTGCCCGCCTCCTCCGCCGCTTCGATCATCGACCGCCCGATCCGGTCCTTCACGCTCGCCAATGGGTTGAAAAACTCCAGCTTGGCGTACACGGTCGCTTGCCCCGGGGAGATCACGCGGTTCAGCTTGACGATCGGGGTATGGAACGTCGTCTCGACGATATCCGCGTAAGCCTGGCCTCGAATCACCTTGAACACCGCTGGCATGGTCATCGTGGGCATGATGAAAAGTCCTTCTTAATCGACGGCCTCTTTTTTCCGCCCGCTATTACACTTTAGGATACACCTGCAACCCCTCTCCGCCAAGACTTCGCCCTTGGCTCCCGCGCCGACAGGACGTACAATCCGCCCTTTCCAGCAGCACACCACCCCGGTCTGCCAGACGCTGGAGCCACCCCAACCAACCCCCCACCCGGAGAAAGGACCGTCATCATGGCCGAACGTAAAGGCTT
>JAJUHR010000292.1 GCA_029267795.1 Planctomycetota bacterium | reverse complement strand
TGCTCGGATGCTCCGGCGGGTGCCACTGACAAACTTGTTTGTCAGTGTCCGAAAGGCTGCAAGACAACCATTCTCACTCATACGCAGGGTGCCACAGCTTGCTTGCAAGCTGTGCGAACACCCCGGTGACCATCGCTTGCAACAACCGGTGGTCCGCAACCGACTTTAAGGCCCTGCGTCCCGGGGTATTGCGACCAAGATGAAAAGGTCGCCTCGAGAGCGGTGTCCAGACCCCTCTCCCCTTGAGGGTAGAGGCGGGGTGAGGGGTGAAACCCCCCCGGAAATTCCTCCGAAAAAATCAACGGTCCATCCCTCACCCCAACCCTCTCCCAACTTGGGAGAGGGGGTTATGAAAGTGCTTATACTGGGGTCTCGCTTGGCTCCCCACAACCACGGCGAACTTCATCGCAGTGCACCCCAACGAAAAACACCCTGAACGTCCATGATCATCACCCTCACCACGGATTTCGGCTTGACGGACTCCTACGTCGGCCAGATGAAGGGCGTGATCCTAAGCATCGCGCCGCAAGTGACGATCGTCGATCTTTGCCACGGCATCCGACCCCAAGGCGTGATCGAAGGGGCGATCGTCCTCGAATCCGCAGCGGGGTGTTTCCCCCCGGGCACGATCCACGTCGCCATCGTCGATCCGACCGTGGGCAGCGGCCGAGCGGCCCTCGCTGTGCAAACCGACCTAGGCCTGTTTATCGGGCCCGACAACGGCCTGTTCACCGCGGTGCTCGCCCGTTGGCCGGCGCGCGCCGCGGTTCAGCTCACCAACCCCGCCTTTCACCGCCAGCCGGTCAGCCCCACGTTCCACGGGCGGGACATCTTCGCCCCCGTCGCGGCGCACTTGGCGATCGGCACCCCCCTCCATGCCTTGGGTGAACCCGCGACAGACCTAGTTCAACTCGACGTGCCACACCCCGAACCGATCGGCTCCGGTGAAGGCCTAACCCTGCACGTCCTCTACGCCGATCACTTCGGCAACCTCGTGACCGACCTGGCCGCCGACTTCTTCGACCGGTGGCGCCGCCAGCGCGGTTCTGGGCCCATCGCGATCCGAATCGGTGATGTCCGCATCGACCGCATCAGCACGACCTACAGCGATGTCTGCGAAGGAGGACTCGTCGCCTACTTTGGCAGCTCCGGTCGGCTCGAAATCGCCCTCCGCAATGGCAGCGCCGCCGATCTGCTCCACGCCCACCCCGGCATGCCCTTCGAACTCCTCGCTCTATAGCGCCATTAGCCGCGAGCGGCGGGGTGCCACACCGCAGACCGAGCCAAAGACGAGGCTGCTGTGTGCATGAGAACGCATCGGAGCGGAGTTGCACCGTGACGCAAAACACACAGCACCCTCCGTCCCTACGGTCCTTCGGGATGCTGTGTGGCACCCCCACTTCGCTCCACCGCTGCCACCCAAGCTTCATCCTGATATACCCCCAACACCCCATTTGCCGATCACGTACCGCAGGATCATCGGCCCTCTCATGGTTTTTTCAGAAGACCCTTATTAATTGCGATTCCGATCGTGCCGACAATTTCTCCGCTGCTTCTTGGGGGGGTTACCCATCGGTGTCGCAATGATCCGGGCGTTCCGGTCCTGCCAGACGGGTACCGGTGGGGAAAGCACTGCATTCCGGGATCCGCCCTTGGCCGACCGAAGGAGGCAAACAGGCATGCGGTTCACGATCGGAAAAAAGCTCGGTTTCGGATTCGGGGTTCTGATCCTTCTGATGGTCGTTAGTTCTGTCATCACCTACTCCAAACTCCAAGTGGTAGACGAGGTCCAGGTCCGTGTGGTCGAGCAACGCTTCCCCACCGTCCTGGCCAGCGATCAGTTGCTCAACGGGCTGAACCACTCCTTGGCGGCCCTGCGCGGCTATATCATCCTCGGCTCGGACCCGGAGAAGGCCGAGTTCTTCAAGAACGACCGCGCCGCCGCTTGGAAGGACATCACCGAAGCGTTGGGATCCCTCCACCGCTTCTCGAAAAACTGGACCGTCAAGGCCAACCTCGACCGCCTTGAGCAGCTCCAAGCCGAGCTCGAACAGTTCCGCCTCGTCCAGCAGCAGGTCGAGGACATCGCCCAGACGGATGACAACGTCCCGGCGTACACCACGCTGCTCACCGAGGCAGCCCCCCGGGCCGCCGGCATGATCAAGGCCCTGACCGCGGTCATCGACGAGGAGGAAAAGCTCGAAGCCACCCCGCAGCGTAAGACCCTGCTCAAGCAACTGGCCGATTGCCGCGGTTCCTTCGCCGTGGGGATCGCCAGCGTCCGCGCGTACCTGCTCTCGGGTCAGCAGTCCCTGCGTGACGACTTCAAAGCCCGCTGGGCCGCCAACCAGGAAGCCTTCGACCGCGTCCAGGCCTCTCGCCAGCTGTTGACCGCCGCCCAGAAGGAGCAGTGGGACACCTTCGTCAAGCTCCGGACAGAGTTCGCCTCTCTGCCGCCGAAGATGTTCGAACAGCGGGCCGCCGAGGACTGGAACCTCGCCAACCACTGGCTGGCCACCAAGGCCGCACCACGGGCCAAGGCCATCAAGGAACTGCTCGACCAGATGCGGCAGTCTCAGGAAAAGCTGGTCGAGGAGGATCGTCAGAACCTGGCTTCCGCTCAGAAGGCAATGACGGTGACGCTTCTGACCGCCACCGTCTCGGCGACCGTCATCGGGTTCTTCGTCGCGGTGTTCCTCAGCCGCCGCATCGTCAACGCCCTACAGACCCTCCTGGTCCGCGCCCAGGCCATCGCCTCAGGCGACCTGACCGGTGAGGACCTGAGGATCCGCTCCAGGGACGAGATCGCGGACCTCACCCAGGCCGTCAACGCCATGTCCCGCGCCCTGCGCGAGACCGTCAGTGAGGTCAGCAGTTCCGCCCGCGAGGTGGCGGGGGCGTCGACGCAGATCGCCTCGTCGAGCGAGGAGATGGCACAGGGGATGACGGAGCAGAACCAGCAGGTCACGCAGATCTCCTCGGCGATCGAAGAGATGTCCGCCTCGATCGTGGAGGTGGCCCGCAAGAGCGTGGACGCGGCCAACAACGCCACCGAGTCGGGCAAGGTGGCGCAGGAGGGTGGCCAGGTGGTCCACCAGACGATCGAAGGGATGCGGGCGATCAGCGAGGCGGTGTCGGCCAGCGCCGCCAGCGTGGCGGAGCTGGGCAAGCGGGGGGAGCAGATCGGGCAGATCATCGAGGTGATCAACGACATCGCGGACCAGACGAACCTGCTGGCGCTGAACGCGGCGATC
>JAJUHR010000247.1 GCA_029267795.1 Planctomycetota bacterium | reverse complement strand
GGTGGAACTGCTCAAGCAGCCGCAGTACGTCCCGATGGACGTGGTCGACCAGGTGATCCAGATCTTCGCCGGCACCCAGGGCTTCCTCGACGACGTCCCCCTGACCGAGGTCGAGCCGTTCTCCAAGGAACTGCTCGAATATTTCTCCGGGCCGGCGTTCAGCCTCCGCCAGGAGCTGGCCTCGAAGCAGGCGTTCAGCGACGACCTCAAAGCCAAATTCGTGCAGGCGATCCGCGACTTCAAAGCCGCCCGCGCCGCCAGGGAAAACGTCGCCCCGACCCCGGCCCGTTAAAGCGTTGATCGCTTGGGTGTACCCATAACAAGCCTCGGAGTGCCCGTGGCAAGAGCCGGGTGCCACACAGCACGCCAAGCCGAAGGCGAGGTTGCTGTGTGCACGAGTTCGTAGTTCGTGGTGCGGACCTTCGAGATCGTGTGCGACACCCCAGTCCCAGCTACTCACCCTTTGACCCCCGGCCCCGGGCAGCAACCCGCGGTTTCACCCCCTCAATAATGGCCGCCTAAATCGCCCGTTGCGGCCATTGCCTGGACGATCCGACCGCTTTTACAATTGGGTGGCTAAATTGGCCGGCGTCTTTTCCCGACAGGAGGGGAAGGAACGCATTGCGGCTGTAGACCCGGCGCCCCCAACGCCTCGGCAGCGAAACCCAACCCCGCAAGGAGCCCAGGCCCGTGAAACCGGTCCAACCCGACGTGGTATCGCCGCCCCAGGTCAGCACGTCCGCTGCGAGAACCGACCTCGCCTCCCCCACCGCCCAGTTGCAGCTGGGGGACAAGACGGTGCAGCTGCCGATCGTGGTCGGCACCGAAAACGACCGCGCGGTGGACATCTCGCACCTGCGCGAGCACAGCGGCTTCATCACCCTCGACGAGGGCTACGCCAACACCGGCGCCTGCTGCTCGTCGATCAGTTACGTCGACGGCGACAAGGGGATCCTACGGTACCGCGGCATCCCGATCGAGCAACTGGCTGAGCACAGCACGTTCGTCGAGACCGCGTGGTTCCTGATCTACGGCGAGCTGCCCACCGCGGACCAACTCCGCAACTTCCGCCGCCTGCTCACCGAGCACGAGATGCTCCACGAGGGGCTGCACAACATGTTCAACGGGTTCCCGCAGCACGCCCCGCCGATGGCCACCCTCTCGGCCATGATCAACGCCTGCAGCTGCTACCACCCGGACATCCTCGCCCCGGAGGACCGCTCGACGTTCGAAAGCGCCGCCGCCCGCCTGATCAGCAAGGTCCGCACCATCGCCGCCGCCAGCTACAAGACCTCCATCGGCCACCCGATCGTCTACCCGAACCCGAAGCTCTCGTACTGCGAGAACTTCCTGCACATGATGTTCACGATCCCCAACCAGCCCTACGAGCCGGACGAGCAGATCGTCCGGGCGCTCAACCTCCTGCTGATCCTGCACGCCGACCACGAGCAAAACTGCTCCACGTCCACCGTGCGGATGGTCGCCTCTTCGGGGGCGAACCTGTTCGCCAGCTGCGCCGCCGGCGTCTGCGCCCTGTGGGGCCCGCTGCACGGCGGGGCGAACGTCGCAGTCATCGAAACCCTCGATATGCTGCACAAAAGCAAGATCGACCCGAAGGACTACATCGCCAAAGTCAAAGACAAATCCTCGGGCATCCGGCTGATGGGCTTCGGCCACCGCGTCTACAAGTACTACGACCCTCGCGCCCAGATCCTCCGGGCCGTCGCCGACAAGCTCCTGAGCACGCTCAAGATCAACGACCCCCTGCTCGACATCGCCCGCCGACTCGAGGAGATCGCCCTGCAAGACAGCTACTTCAAGGACCGCCACCTCTACCCTAACGTGGACTTCTACTCCGGCATCGTGATGCGCGCGATGGGCCTGCCCGTGAACATGTTCACCGTCCTGTTTGCCATCGGACGCACGCCGGGATGGGTCGCCCACTGGAAAGAGGTGCGGGACAACGTCCACAAACGGATCGACCGCCCGCGCCAGGTCTACATCGGCCACACCCTCCGCGATTACATCCCGGTCGAGATGCGCTAACCCGTAGGGCAGATCAACCGCAGCGAACCCGCCAGCTCTGTAGGGCAGGTCGTTGACCTGCCAACGAGATTTAGCCCGCCGTGATCACACGGTGGGCCCGTAGGGCAAATCAACGGCAGCAGACCCGCCAAGGATTGCACGCGATCCGCAGGGTCCGCAGGAACTACGACGCCCGCACCCGGCACGCCCGGCGTTTACCCACCTTCAGCACCGGCTGGCCCTGGATCGTCACCACCGCATCGGGGTCGACCACCTTCTTCTCCGCGAAACTGACCCCGCCCTGCTCCACCAGCCGCCGCGCTTCCGAGTTACTCGCCGCAAATCCCACGTGCCGGATCAACGCCACGATCCCCATCGACGACGCCGGCACCCGCACCGTTTGGATGTCCGACGGCAGCTGGTGCTCCGCAAACCGGCGGCGGAACTCGGCGCTGGCGCGCGTGGCGGCCTCGGAGCCATGGTAACACTCCACGACGCTCCGCGCCAGCAGGTCCTTCGCGTCGCGCGGGTGCGTCTGCGCCGGGTCGACCAGCTTCGCCACCGCCTCCTCAGATAGGTCCGTCAACAAGCGGAAATAGTTCGGCATCGCCCCGTCCGGGATGCTCATCACCTTCCCGAACATGTCGTCCGGGCCGTCGGTCACGGCCACGTAATTCCCCTTCGACTTGCTCATCTTCTCGTGCCCGTCGACCCCGACCAGGATCGGCAGCACCATCACGACCTGCTTCTCCAGCCCGTGCTTCTCCATCAGCTCCCGGCCGACCAGGTTGTTGAACGTCTGGTCGGTCCCGCCCAGCTCCACGTCCGCGTGCACCACCACCGAGTCATACCCCTGCATCAGCGGGTACATCAATTCGCTCATGAAGATCTCCGCCCCACGCTGCATACGCTGCTTGAAGTTCTCGCGGTGGAGCATCTGCTGCACGGTGACCATCCCCGTCAATCGAAGCACCTCCGCAAACCGCAAGGAGCCAAGCCACTCCGAGTTGTACCGCAACTGGAGTTTTTCCGGCGAGGTGTCCAGGATCTTGCCCGCCTGCTGCAGGTACGTCTGCGCGTTGTCTTGGATCACCGCCGCATCGAGCACCGGGCGGGTCGTGTCGCGCCCCGTCGGGTCGCCGATCCGAGCCGTGTAATCGCCGATGATCAATACCGCGGTGTGGCCCAAGTCCTGGAACTGCCGCAGCTTCCGCAGCACCACCGAGTGCCCCAGGTGGATGTCGGGGGCGGTGGGGTCCATGCCGAGCTTCACGCGCAGCTTGCGTCCGGACGCCAGCTTACGCCGAAGCTCCTCGACGCTGTAGATTTGCTCGACCCCTCGGCACAGGGACTGGATAGCGGCCTCCGTCTGCGTCATGGTCAGCCATGATACGCCCCTTCGCCCCCCCGTCTAGCACCAACGCCGCACGCCCGCAGCCTTAGGGTGCGCTATGTGCACCACCAAGCCGCCGGTGGCAACCCGCGGTTTGAAATTTAGGGCAGGTCATCGACCTGCCTCTCTTGTAGGGCGGGCCTTCGGCCCGCCGAATCCTTTTCTTCATAGCGTCCGCTATGTGCACCACCAAGCCGCCGGTGGCAACCCGCAGTCCCGCCGCCGGGTGCCACACAGCACGTCGAGCCAAAGGCGAGGCTGCTGTGTGCATAGTCGCGTAGGGTGGATAGAGCGCAGCGATGCCCCGGAACTCCCGGTATTTGCCATG
>JAJUHR010000211.1 GCA_029267795.1 Planctomycetota bacterium | reverse complement strand
GTTCTCGAGGTTGATGGTGGGGGGCATGATGCCGGTCTGGATCGCCTTGGCGGTGATGATCGCCTCGACGCCGCCGGAGGCGCCCAGGAGGTGGCCGGTCATGCTCTTGGTGGAGCTGGTGGGGACGTGGTACGCGCGGTCGCCCAGCAGGCGCTTGAGCGCCCGGGTCTCCGCCACGTCGCCCAGGGGGGTGCTGGTGCCATGGGCGTTGATGTAGCTTAAGTCGGCGGGGTTGACCTGCCCGTTCTTCAGGGCCGCTTCCATAGCGAACGCGGCGCCCCGGCCTTGCTCGTCCGGCGCGGTGATGTGCGAGCCGTCCGCCGACTGGCCGTAGCCCAGCAGCTCGGCGTAGATCTTGGCCCCACGGGCCTGGGCGTGCCCGTACTCTTCCAGGACCAGGATCCCGGACCCTTCGGACAGCACGAACCCGTCCCGGTCGCGATCGAACGGGCGTGACGCCTTGGTGGGGTCGCCGTTGCGTGCGGACAAGGCCTTAAGGGCGATGAAGCACGCCAGTCCCACGGGGGTGAGCGCCGCCTCGGCCCCGCCGGTGACCATGATGTCCGCGTCGTCGTACCGGATGGCCTTGAAGGCCTCGCCGATCGCGTGGGCCGCGCTGGCGCACGCGGAGGCCACGGCGCAGTTGGGCCCCATCAGGTGGTAGTAGATCGAGATATTTCCCGCCCCCGCGTTGCACATGAGCTTGGGGACCATGAACGGGCTGATGCGGGAAGGGCCTTTCTGCAGCAGCCGCAGGTGCCCGTCGGCGAACTCCTCGATCCCGCCCACGCCCGTGCCGACGATCGCGCCGCAGCGCCAAGGGTCTTCCTTGCTGAAATCCAGGCCGGAGTCGTTGACCGCGTCGATCGCGGCGTTCATCGCGAACTGAGCGAACCGGTCGAGGCGTTTGACCTCGCGCTTCTCGATGTTCGAGCCGCCGGTCCAGTCGGAGACCTCGCCGCCGAACTTCGTCTCGTACTCGGAGGTATCGAACCGCTGGATCGGGTGGATGCCGCTGCGTCCGGCTACCAGGTCGTCCCAGACCTTCTCCACAGACGTGCCCAGGCTGGTAACCCAGCCCACCCCGGTGATGACAACCCGCCGACGATTCACCACGCAAGACCTCTCATGCCCTGGCCCCACGAGCCCGCGATCCGATCCGATCGCCACCCTGCCACGCCTACCCACAACCCCCTCGTCCGCCTACGAGCAGGCGCGGCCGCCACGCTCAGGCGGTTTTGCTCATGTGCTGATGGATATAATCGATCGCCTGCCCTACGGTCTGTATTTTTTCCGCCTGCTCGTCGGGGATGGAGGTCTCGAACTCGTCTTCGAATTCCATCACCAGCTCGACGGTGTCTAGGCTGTCCGCGTTCAGGTCGTTGACAAAGTTCGTATCGCGGTTGATCTCGCCTTTGTCCACGCCCATCTGCTCCGCGACGATCGAGATCACCTTTTCCTCGATTTCCTTAACGTCCATCCCATCGACTCCTACGTTTGAGGGGGTCCTTCCCCGGCGACGATGTCGCTGATCGTGCCATCGGCTGCGCCTGAGCCGCAAACGCCGCGCCGGAGGTAGCGGGAATATAGCCGCAACCGGCAGCCCTGCCAAGGCGTCCGGGCCTGCCGGCCCCCGCGCTTGGTTAGCACATCGTCATTCCCCCATCCACGGTCAAGACTTGCCCGGTCGTGAACCCCGCCTCATCCGAGGCCAGGTACGCCACCGCCGCCGCCACCTCGCCCGCCTGGCCGAACCGCTTGAGCGGAGTGGCCTGTAACGCCATCTCCTTCACCGGGGCCGGCAGCACTTCGGTCATGTCGGTCTGGATAAAGCCCGGCGCCACCACGTTGGCGGTAATGTTCTTCGAGGCCATCTCCTTGGCGATGCTCTTGGTCAGCCCGATCAGGCCGGCCTTGGCGGCGGCGTAATTGCTCTGGCCGGCGTTCCCGACCAACCCCGCCACCGAGCTGATGTTGATGATACGCCCCCACTTGGCACGCATCATCGGCCGCAGGGCCGCCCGGCACGCCACGAACGCGCTCCGCAGGTTCGTGCGGATCACCTCGTCGAACTCCGCGTCGCTCATCCGCAGCAACAGGTTGTCCCGCGTGATCCCGGCGTTGTTCACCAGGACGTCCACGCGCCCAAGGTCCTTGTATGCACGGCCGATCGCCTCGTCCAGCGCCGCCCCGTCCGACACGTCGCACGCCAGGACGGTGGCCAGGCCCGCGCCGAGTTGCGACTCGATCTCCGTCTTGACGGCCTGCAGGCGGCCCTGGTCCCGCGACATCAGCACCACGTGCTTGCCGTGTCGGGCCAGGGTTCGGGCGATCTCGGCGCCGATCCCTCGCGAGGCGCCGGTCACGATCGCTACCCGCCGTTCATTGCTGTCGACCATAGTAAGGAGCTTTCAAAGTGTGCGGGGCAGGCCCCAGGCTTAGGCCGGCGGCTCGGCGAAGTTGTCCACCCGGCGCTTGCGGTCGATCCGCCGCATCAGCCCGGCGAGCACCTTGTTCGGGGCCAGCTCGACGTACCGGCCGTCCGGGACCTGCCGCAGCATCCATTCCACGGATTCCGCCCACCGCACGGGATGGGTTAGCTGCTCCACGAGCCGCCGCTTGATCGAGTCGATATCCTCGCTGCGGTGCGGTGCCGCGGTGACGTTGGACAGCACGGGGACGGCAGGGGGGTTCCAGGCGACGCGGTCCAGCGCCGCCGCGAGACGCTCGGCCGCGGGCCTCATCAACGGGGAATGAAACGCACCCGCCACCGCCAGAGGTTTGGCCTGCAAGCCCTGGGCGGTTGCCAGTTCGATCGCCCGTTCGCACGCCCGCTTGGTTCCGCTGATCACGACCTGACCCGGGGCATTGAAGTTCGCCGGCACGAGCACTTGGTCCGCCGCGGACAGGCTCGTCAAGACCATGTCGCACAACGTGCGGGCCTGCGGTTCGTCGGCGCCGATCAAGGCCACCATGCCGCTGGGCACCGCCTCCGCCGCTTCCTGCATCGCCCGGCCGCGCAGCCGCACCAGTTCCAGGCCCACCTCGAAGCTGTACGCCCCGGCCAGGTGCAACGCGGTGAACTCGCCCAGGCTCAGGCCGGCGTATGCCACCACGTCCCCGAGCTGGCCCGCCGCCCGCAGCCCCCGGAAGCTCGCCACGGAGGCGACATAGATCGCTACCTGGGCCCAGTCCGTGCGGTTGAGCTTCTCTTCCGGACCCTGGAAACACAGATCGGTGAGGGATTCGCCCAGGAGGCGGTCCGCTAGAGCGAACGTCTCGGCGGCTGCGGGGGAGCGCTCGGCCCAGGCCTTGCCCATCCCGACGTGCTGGGCGCCCTGACCGGGGCATAGCACGATGGTTCCCGTGGCCGTCGTGGGGGCCTTGCCTATGGAGCCTGGGTTGATCACAGGTACATTGATCGGCTTTTCATTCTGCTGGATAAGCACATCATGACTCCAAGGCATCAAGGGAGGGTCTCTGGCCCGGGATACAGCCCCTGAGCGATCGCCTCGGCCGGGGCAGCCACGGTCGGTTCACGTTGCTAGCCCTAATCACACTTGCTTCGGCCGCCGGACGGGGGGCCTTTGGCTCACAGCCGCCACAGGCTCGACGACCAGCTCATCCCGCCGCCCAGGGCGACGAACAGCACGAGGTCCCCCTGTTTCAGCCGGCCGCAGGCCCGCAGCTCGTGCAGGCAGATCGGCACGCTGGCCGCGGAGGTGTTGCCGTACCGCTCGATGTTGATGTACAGCTTCTCTTCGGGCAGGCCCAGGCGCTGGCGGGTGCTCTCCAAGATGCGCTTGTTCGACTGGTGGGGGATGATCATCGCCAGGTCGTCGGGCTTTAAGCCGCAGCTTTCCAGCGCGTGGTCGATCGTCGCCTCGAGCGTGGTGACCGCGAACTTATACACCTCCCGGCCGTTCATCTGCAGCGTGTTGTACCGACCCGTGAACTCGGCGCCGGGGGGTATGTGCTTTTCGTTGCGGGGGACGTACAGTTCGTGCCAGAGGTGGCCGTTGCTGCCCATCGTCTGGTGCAGGCACCCGCGATGGGGGTCGTCGCACGCCGTGACGATCGCCGCCCCGGCCCCGTCCCCGAAAAGAATGCACGTCCGCCGGTCCGTCCAGTCGGTGATCTGGCTGAGCGTCTCGGCCCCGACCACCGCCACGGTGCGGTAATGCCCGGACTCGATCAGGCTCGACGCCAGGTTCAGCCCGTGCACGAACCCGCTGCACGCGGCGCTGATGTCCAG
>JAJUHR010000269.1 GCA_029267795.1 Planctomycetota bacterium | reverse complement strand
TGTCGGCATTTATGGTTTTGCACGTGGTTTAACCAGGCCTACGTGCACCTGGGCGTGCCACGACGCAACTTCCCTGTCCGGTCGATGCCTGTCGGCCCCAATTGTCAAAGAGTATGAGGCGCCCAAATGGCGTCGTTAACTGTATGCCTTAAACGGCCGTGGGGCCACTATTTCTGCCCGGACATCCCCGAACATACCAAGCCGGTGCCGCTCCGCCCGCACGGGCCTTGCGCTCCCCCATCCCCGTGCTCCCGGGAAAAGCCCCCGAGCACCCCCTTCCCTCGGTCCCGTTCACGCGATCGTAATCGTTTCGTCCAGGTACACGTCCTGGATCGCATGCAACAGCTTGATGCCATCGCTGACGGGCCGTTGGAACGCCTTGCGGCCGCTGATCAAGCCCATGCCGCCGGCCCGCTTGTTGATCACCGCGGTTCGGACGGCGTCGGCCAAGTCGCCGGCGCCCTTGCTTTCCCCGCCGGAGTTGATCAGCGGCATGCGGCCCATGTAGCAATTGGCCACTTGGTACCGGCACAGTTCGATGGGGTGGCCGCCCTGACCGTTCTCGTCGCACCCGGTCAGCTGTGTGTAAATCCTTTTGTCGAACTTGCCGTAGCCGGAGCTGCCCATGTTCAGCGCCACGTACCCCCCGTTCTTGGTCGCCTGCTTCTGTTTGATGAGGTCCGCCTCGATCGTCACGCCCAGGTGGTTGCCCTGGCCGGTCAGGTCCGCCGAATCGTGGTAGTCGACGCTCTTACCATCGGCGCCCTTGACCTTGAACGCGTTGTTGCGAAGGTAGCACCACAGCACGCAGACCATCCCCAGCTCGTGGGCGGCGGCGAACGCCGCGGAGACCTCCTGGATCTGCCGCGTCGACTCGGCGCTGCCAAAATAGATCGTCGCCCCGATCGACACCGCCCCCATGTCGAACGCCTGCTTGACCCGGCCGAACATGATCTGGTCGTACTTGTTCGGGTAGGTCATCAGCTCGTTGTGGTTGAGCTTGACCATGAAGGGGATCTTGTGGGCGTACTTGCGGCTGACCGCGCCCAACACCCCCAGCGTCGACGCCACCGCGTTGCAGCCCCCGTCGATCGCCAGCTTCACGATATTCTCGGGGTCGAAATAGATCGGGTTGGCCGCGAAGCTCGCCCCCGCCGCGTGCTCGATGCCCTGGTCCACTGGCAGAATCGACACATACCCCGTGCCCGCCAGCCGACCGGTGTTCAGCATCCACTGGTAATTGCGCAGCACCACCGGGGAGCGGTCCGTCTGCGACACCACGCGGTCGATAAAGTCCGGCCCGGGTAGGTGCAGGCTCTGCCTGGGAAGCCCTTGAGCTTTGTAATTCAAAAGCGAATCCGCTTCGCTGCCGAGCAGGTCCGCGATCTTGCTGGTTTCGGTTGCCATGGCCATGGGTTCGATTCCTCACATCTCTAAAGCCGCCCGGGTACCGCACACGCCCAGGCCTATGGATAAAGTTTGCGGTGTATCTTTCCTCGCTGCCGCTCCGCTTCATAGAACCGGCCTGCTATGTTTTCCCTTTTAAAACGTAGCCCCATATTGTATCACGATCACGTATGGCACGCACCCAAGGTCGGCTCAAAACCGCCCGCTGCTGAGAACAACTATGAAAACCAGCCACACCAACCGGAAATCCGGAGGGGTCACCACCCCCAAGGGGTTTCGTGCCGCGGCGGTCGCCTGTGGGATCAAAGCCTCCGGTCAGCCGGATTTAGCGCTGATCGTGGCGGATCGACCGTGCACCGCAGCGGGGGCCTTCACCACGAACAAGCTCCCAAGCGCCCCGGTGCTGGTGTGCCGGGAGCACCTGCGGCTCGGCAAGGCCCGCGCCATCATCTGCAACAGCGGCAACGCCAACGCCGCCACCGGCAACCAAGGCCTCCGCAACTCGGTGTCCCTCTGCAAAACGGTAGCTCAACAGCTGAAGCTCCCCCTCGCGGCCTATCGGCAGGTGCTGCCCTGCTCGACGGGGATCATCGGCCGACAGTTGCCAATGAATAAGCTCTTGCACGGGGTCGCGGCGATCATACCCCAATTGGCACAAGGCCCCAGGGCGGACGCCGCAGCCGCCAGGGCCATCATGACCACTGACCTAGTGCCCAAACAGGCGTGTCGCAGGTTGAAGATCGCGGGCAAGACCGTGCACCTAGCCGGCGTGTGCAAGGGCAGCGGCATGATCGCGCCCAACATGGCCACGATGCTGGCCTTTCTGACTACCGACGCCGCGGTGTCCGCACCGCAGCTTCGTAAGGCCCTAAAGTCCGCCGTGGCAGCCAGCTTCAACCGCATCAGCGTCGATCAGCACACTAGCCCCAGCGACGCCGTGCTGATCCTGGCCAGCGGCGCAGCAGGTCACCCCCCGATTCAGCGGGCGGGACGCGATCTTAAAGCCTTCCAGGAGGCTTTAAGCGATCTGTGCCGGGATTTGGCGTATCAGATCGTTCGCGATGGTGAAGGAGCCACGCGGGTGTTCCGCGTCCGTGTCGTCGGGGCCCGGACCCTCGCCGACGCCGACCGCGCGGGCAAGGCGATCGTTGACAGCCCGCTGGTGAAAACCGCCGTCCACGGGGCCGATCCCAACTGGGGACGGATTACCACGGCAGCCGGGTACAGCGGCGCCGCGGTCCAGCCGCACCGCATGTCGTTGTTCGTTGGACCGCGGCGACAGGTCTGCGTGTATCGGCGTGGCAAGCCCACGCAGCTCTCGGCCCGCGCGGTGGATCAATTGCACCGATTCATGAAAACAGACGAGGTCACCTTCACGCTGGATCTGGGCTTGGGCAAGGCCGAAGCCGAGTGGCTCGGGTGCGACCTGTCGCGGGACTACATCACGATCAATGCGGAGTACACCACGTAAGATCGCCAGACGTCGGCGCCGCGATCCCCAGCGGGCGTGCCGATTCTGAACGTCCCATCGCTGGTCCAACCTATAATTTCAAAATGGGTTACCCATTAATATGGAACGCCTGAACGCCGGGCTGCGCCACAGGTAGCCGATGGAGTGAACATAAGAGCCAACCGATAGATCGGTAGCGGATTCCGATGGCCCGCAAGACCCTCCGAGTGCCCCTGCGGTTCCCCGATAACCCCCAAAGATGGGGCGCGTGCGCCCAATGCATCGAGCAGCGCATCGCCAATCGCCCAGGCATCGATGGCGTCCGTATCACCCCAGAGCCACACCCCAGTAATGGCTTTCCCCGAGCCGTCCTCGAGTTGGACTACGACCCCGACCTGCTGAGCCTGGCTCAGATTAACCGCTACGTCGAGCAGGCAGGCGGATGCCTCGACGAATCGATGGCTTACCTGGTGCTGCCGATCGAGGGACTGGTGTCCCCCCGCGGGGAGCACGCTGTCCAAGCGGCGCTGAACAAGATCCC
Organism: Planctomycetota bacterium; assembly: GCA_029267795.1. GTDB lineage: Bacteria > Planctomycetota > Phycisphaerae > Phycisphaerales > Phycisphaeraceae > JAJUHR01. Next base: position 77 of record JAJUHR010000269.1, on the reverse strand, counting down.
AGGCGTCACCGCGAGCATCTCGTTCGCCTCTCAGACCCTGCGAGTGGAGTTCGACCGGCGGCAGTGTGCCCTGCCGG
>JAJUHR010000081.1 GCA_029267795.1 Planctomycetota bacterium | reverse complement strand
GCCAATCTTTCTCTCACTATCAAAAAATTTCAACCCCCTACATCCCGAGATTGGGTGGAGCCATGTTATCCAGAACCTCTGCGGTTTGTTCTCTCCGGAGGCTCGCTTAACTTCGGGGGGGCCTCGCGACCGGTTCCTACGGAATAATCATAGCCACGAAATCCGGTATTGTGGGGTAGCGGGGGATCATCCACGCCAACGCCTCCCCCAGCCGCGGATCGACTGGACCATGAAAACGGCCAGGAAGATCGCTCCCAGGGCCGCCACGATGCACGCGCCGCTGCTGAAGTGGCCAGATTCAAGGCTGATCATCAGGCCCCCGGTGGTCCCCACCACCCCCACTGCCCAAGACCACCACATCACCCATACCAGCCGCCGGCTCAGCATCAGGGCCGTAGCCCCGGGGATCACCAACAAGGCCGAGACCAACACGAACCCGATCAGCCGCAGGCTTACCACGATGGTGACCGACAGCAGCACTAGCAGCAGGTGGTAGATGACTCCGGTGGGCACGCCGAACACCCGGCTGACCGGCTCATCGAACGCGAAAAACAGTACTTCTTTGAAGAGCGCCGCCCCCACCAAGAGGATCGCGGCGCTGACGATCACCGCGGTCCACATGCCGGTGGCGCTGACGTTTAGGAGCGAACCGAACAGCAGCTGATCGTAGCTGGGCCGTGGGCCGCGCGGTCCGACCCATTGGATGTACCACGGCCAATCGCCATTGCGTAACAGGGTGCTGAGGTTTTCCATCAGCACGCCCCAGGCCATCGCGCCCACGAGGAGGATGCCGATGGCGCTGTCCGCCTCGACCTGTCGCCGACGCGACAGGGCCCCGATCGTGATCGCCGTGGCCAGGCAAAACGCCAGGATCAGCAGGTCCTGGCCGAAGCCGGCCAAGCCCAGCAGCGCCGCGGTGCCCACGCCGCCGAAGCCCGCGTGGCTGATCCCTTGCCCGATGAAGGCCATCCGTTTGAGCACCACGATCACGCTCAGCAACGAACAGAGCGTGCCGATCGCCACGCCGGTGACCAGCGCGTAGCGGGCGAAGTCGTATTCGATCAACCAACGGATGGATTGCATAGCAGGGCGCGGGCCGGCGTCACGCGGTGGCTCCGAGGTCCGCCGGTGCGACCTCGTGAGCGAACACCTCGTTGAGCACCTCGCGGGTCAGCCCCTGGGGCGCGGCATGGTAATGGATCGACTGGTTCAGGCACGCCACGCGGTTGCACCCGGCCGCGATGGCCTTGAGGTCGTGGCTGACAACGATCAGCGTCAGGTTCAGCGACTCGTGCAATTGGTGGACCAGCTCGGCGAACTGGCGCTGGCCGGGCTGGTCGATGCCGACGGTCGGCTCGTCGAGGATCAGGATCGGCGGCTTGGCGACCAGGGCCCGGGCGATGAAGGCGCGCTGCTGCTGGCCGCCGGACAGGCTTCCGATCGGCCGGTCCGCCAAGGGCGCGACGCCCACGCGGTCCATCAGTTCCTCGGCGTACCGGCGGTCGGCGCGGCGGTACGCACGGAACAGCCCCGTCTTACCCACCAGGCCCATCCGCACCACCTGCCGCACGGTTACGGGGAAGCGCCACTCCACCTCCAGTCGCTGGGGCACGTAGCCGATGACGTCGCCCCGTCGACACGCCTGCCGGGGCGTCATGCCCATGACGGACACCGTGCCGGTGTAGCCCTCCAGCAGCCCCAGGATGATCTTCAGCAGCGTGGTTTTCCCCGCGCCGTTGGGGCCGATGATCCCCAGGTTGCACCCCTGCTCCACGTGCAGCGTTACGTCGCGCAGCGCCAAGGGCGCCTCGCCGCGCCACGCCGATCCGGACCCGCCAGCCCACGCGTAGCTAAAGCTGACGTGCTCGAGGCAGATCGCGTCACGGCCTTCTTCGTGTCGGCCCAGATCGCCATGGCGGCAAGGCTCGCCGTGCGTACACACGTGCTGCGGGGGGTGTTCGTTTCGCTGCGGCAAGGCTATTTCCCAACGGGGTCTATTGGCTCAGTAGCGCATCAGACTGCCCCTGGACGAGCGCTGCCAAGTTCGACCTCATCATAGCCTGGTAGCTGTCGTACCCCGGGACCCCTGGCCCCCCCAAGGGGTCCAGCCGAAGCACGCGCACGCCCGTCTGCTGCTGCAGCGCCTGCACCGCGGCATCCGGGAACTGCGGCTCAGCGTACACCACCTTCAGCCTGTAAGAGGTGATCGCGTCGATCGCCTCGACCAAGCGGGCGGGGGTCACTTCGCCGCCGGGGGTCAGGTCGATCTCCGTCAGATGGACCGCCACCCGCAGGCCATAGCGGTCCGCGAGGCGGTCGAACGCGTTGTGGAAGGTGATCAATTTCTTTTGCGGCATCGCACCGGTCTGGGCCCGGTACTCCTGGTCGATCTGGCGGATCTCGGCCCGCAGCCGGTCCGCACGCTGGGCAATCGCCTCTTGCTGATCGGGGCACAATCCGCTCAGCCGACCCGCCAGAGCAGCGACGTACCGCTCGGTCAGCACTGGGTCGAGCCAGATGTGCGGGTTGGTGCGCCCGTCGCCCGCGTGGGTCCGGTGGCTTTCATCGCTATGCCCGTGTCCGTCCGCGTGATCGTGCTCGTGCTCCGCTGCTTCGATTGGCTCCTGCTCGTGTTCGGGTGAGCCTGGGTGGGCTGCCGGCAGCTCCTTGGGGGTCAGGACGCTCTCAAAACGGAAGACCGGCAAGTCGGTCCGCCCTGCGTTATTCGCTGCCCGGACAGCCCATTCATCCAGCCCCATGCCCACGATCAGCAGCAGGTCTGTTTCGGTGAGCACGACGGTCTGGGCGGGCGTCAGCTCGACGCCGTGCTCGGTACCGCCGGGCGACAGAAGGGTGACGACGCGTGTGTCCTGGTCGATCAGCTGCTGGGCCAGGTTCGCTAGCGGGTAGATGCTGGCAACGATGGTGGGCTCGTGGCGGCTGGTGCCGGAGGCCGGCGATGAGGGCTGGCGGTCGCAGCCGAAGATTCCCAGGCAAACGACCACGATCGACCACACCGAGGCACGTGTCGAGGATCGTTGGGGTTCCATAGCGGATCGCCCGTAAACACCCGCGTGCCTCCCGGGCGCCCCGCCGGAAACCACGGAAGGCTGTTGCGCTGCAAGGATACGGCTTCGTGTAAGCCGATCAATCCGGCACGCTATACTAATCTGCTTTCGTATGGCAGGTTTTCCACCATCTCGTGCGCGGGCCCGTGGCAGCGGGGTTGAAGATCGGCACGGAATCCGCACGGTCGCCTTCGTCAGCCTGGGCTGCCCGAAGAACCTGGTCGACAGCGAAAAGATGTTGGGCCTGTTGGCGGAATCGGGGTTGATCCCGGTTTCCGACGAATCCGAGGCCGACGCGATCGTCGTCAACACGTGTGGGTTCCTCGAGGCGTCCAAGCGGGAGTCGCTGCGGGAGGTTCGCCGGGTGAGCCGGCTGAAGCAGCGGGGCTCCTGCAAGCGAGTGGTGGTGGCGGGGTGTCTGGTCCAGCGACACCGCGCCCGCCTGCTGGAGTGGTGCCCGCAGATCGACGCCCTTATCGGCGTTTTCGACCGCGACCGCATCGTGGAGGCTGTCACTGGCGGCCCGGCCGAGGCGGACTCACCCCCCGGAACCCCCGGATTCCCCCGCGAGGACCTGGGGGCGGACCTACCGATCTATTCGAGCATCGCTGGCAGCGCCGCTATCGCCATGCAGCGGCGGGGGTTGCGCCAGCCCGGGTATACCGAAGACGATTCCGCCCGCCTGCGCCTGACCCCGCGTCATTACGCGTACCTGCGGATCAGCGAGGGCTGCAATCAGAACTGCGCTTTCTGCACGATCCCGGGAATCCGCGGCAAGATGCGATCCAAGCCGGTGGACCGCATCCTCGCCGAAGCGCGCGAACTCCTGGCGGATGGGGCGTTCGAGCTGAACCTGATCGGCCAGGACACGACCAGCTACGGCCAGGACATCGGGTACGAGCCGGGTTTGGTCGGGATGCTCGAAGCGCTGGACCGCACGGTGGTCCGCGAAGCTGGCGACCTCGGTGGCTGGGTCCGGCTGATGTATGCCTACCCATCGTGTTTCACCGACGCCATGATCGATGCGGTGGCACGTCTGCCGCGGGTGGTCAAGTACATCGACCTGCCGTTGCAGCACGTCAACGACCGGGTGCTCGATCGGATGCGTCGCCGAACCAGCCGGGCCCAGATCGAGGCCCTGTTGGGCAAGCTGCGCCAACGTGTGCCGGGCATCACGATCCGCACGACGTTCATCAGCGGGTTTCCGGGCGAAACCGAGCGGGAGCACCGCGAGCTGGTGCGGTTTGTGCGCGATTTCGGTTTCGACGCGATGGGGGTATTCACCTACTCACCGGAGCCGGGCACCCCCGCGGGCGCCTGGCACGCGGCCGGTGAGGCGGTGCCCGCGGATGTGGCTGCCCAGCGTCGAGAAGAACTGATGCTCGCTCAGCAAGAGGTGGCCTTTGCACGCAACACCCAAGCCGCCGCGGACGGGCTCGAACGGGATGTGCTGATCGACAGCCCCTCAAAAGCTCGGCCGGGATTCCAGCCCGAGAAACGACGCATTCGGTCGGCACCTTTCTGGTACGCCGGCCGAGGCAGCCACCAGGCCCCGCAGATCGACGGGGTCACGTATGTGCGTAGCCGCGAAGAGCTCTGCCCCGGCGAACTGGTGCGGTGCCACATCGTGGGGGCTGACGGGTACGACTTGGTCGCTCAACCCGTTGCGGAGTTAACGGCTCGCGTCTCTTTGCCGGTGGTCCAGGCCGGGCACAATTCGTGCAATTCAACGGGCCCGCGAGACAGGCCGGTGGGCTCGCCATAACCGGCACACTTACCCTCGTTTTACGGGTTCAACAGACAGGTTTTGCACTATGGAGCCCTTTGAAGGGCTCTGGAGGCGATTTTTCCCCATGGAGCTGATTTTTTTTCTTCTCGTTGAGGCTATCCCCGTGGTATCTTTGACAAACCTAAGCAGCGGGTTTGCTTCATGCCCCTGAGGATCACGCCATCGGGTTCTTCTGCGGTTCCGCCCCCCCGGCGGGGCGGTGAGCGTCAGGGCGTTCGGCCGGATGCGGGCGTGCCGATGCTCGGATGGGTGGCCCGCCGCCGCGTCGCCTCGACCCGGAAAGACGCCACCGCCACGGCCCTTTCACGTTTAAGGCTCACCGGGCAAGCTTCGGTTCAGCGGCGACCCAGCGTGTCTGAGCAGGCCCTGGCGCCCATCGGCCAGCCGATCACCAGCCCCACCGACCCTCGATGGGTGCTGGCGATCCGCACCGCAGCGGAACTCAACGGTGAAGTGTTGCCCGCGGATCGCCGCCAGCGGCTGCTGCGTCTGGGCAGGTTGCTGGGGCTGACCCCCTTCGACACCAACCTCATCATCGCGATCGTGCAGGATCAAGCTCGGCGCGGCTTTGCGCCGGAATACTGCCCGCTCGCCGGCGAGCCCCAACTCGCCATGGTCGCCCGACCTGCGGATCGGTCAGACCACGCCAAGCGACAGCGCTGGCTTTACTCCGCTTGCCTTTTGGCGGCCCTGTTGGCGATTGAATTGCTATTGATCAAGTGGCTCTTGACGTAAAGCCGGCAACGCCACGCGCCTCATCCTGCCGGGTGACGCGGTGGAAGCGAGCGACTCTTCAATAACACTAGGGACGTCGAAGAAGTGGGCCCGGGAAGATTCGAACTTCCGACCTCACCGTTATCAGCGGTGCGCTCTGACCAACTGAGCTACGAGCCCGTTCCAGCCAACGGTTCCCCCGCCTCATGGTTGCCGCGTTTCGGAGGTTAGGACATTCCTCTTACGCGGTCAAGGCGATCGCGTTCGGGATAGGCAACGCCTTGGCGGCCGGGAGGGTTGCCTATGACTTTCTCATTTGGGGAAAGCGCTACTCGGGTTGGGGCGGCTGCAGACGGAGCATCTCGATATCATCCCGGCGTTGGCTGCGGCGTCGCTTCGTCCACCAAACCCGGGCTTCATCTCAATCCATCCAGACAGGAAAAAGCTCTGGCGCGGTGGGGGGTGGGAATCGGGTCGCGACGCAATCGAAGCGAGATTCGCACGGGCAAGCTGTTAAGGGTGCATCAGGCCAGCACGTCGAGGTGCTCACCTGGGCCGGGCTCGCGCGGCGGCGCAATTTGTTGCTGCAGGTCTGCCGCGGCTCGGAGCAGGGAAATCGCGGATTCGCCCTGGGCTTTGGCCGCGTCCAGGGCCTTGGCCGCCACCCGGATGCCGACCTGATAGGCCAGAATCGGGTCGACGCCACTAGCACTGCACGCTTGGCACATGCTGGTTGAGATCGGCAAATCGCTGCCCCCCTCAAGAGGCAATTTCATAAGGATTTATTATCGTGCCCCGCCCTGCCTGACCGAATAAAGTGGATTGTCAATCCCCTATGACAGCGATGGAAGACAACCCCCTGTTTAGTTTAGGACCTCGGTGGGCATCGGCGTGACGACGATGCCCGCACAGCGGTCAAAAAGGTAGAATCTGGCAAGGTCCGTGCAGTTAAAACTCTTAAGGAGGCCGAGTCATGACAAGCCTAATCGTCCGGCGGAAGCTCCCGACGTTTTCATTGCCTCTAAGTATCGCGATCGTGATCGCCACGGCAGCGCAGGCCACGACCATCGGCCCTGCGTCGTTTACCGCTTCGGATGAATACGGAACCCTGCTCCATGCCCCCGCCAGGCCCGCCCCGGTTGCCAACGGCACGCTCGAGGCCGCAGCGTTTCTGGGGCCGTTCGACCCCGTGGACGGGGTGTTTGTCCAGGTCGCCGGTGTTCCTGCACCGCTTGATGGCTTGCAGCTGCTGGGGGCGTGGGAGTTCCGCGTCGACGACCCTGACTCGCTGGACCCTCTGTTCGCCGCGGCGGATCAGCCGTTTGATTTCGAGTGGTCCTGGGAATTCCTGGGCGATGCGTCCATCCCCGGCGCGGGGGTTATACAAGACCTGCCCATCCGGCTGACGCTGAAAAAGCGGGGCACATTGACGCAGTTGCTGCCGGTTCCCAACCCGGCTTGGGTGGACGTGACCGCGTCGTTGACACTCCTGAACGACGACGGAAGCGACGCCCTGGTCCTGCCCGATTTCGATGCCTTGGCGCTGGTCGGCATCGACGCGCCGAACACGCCCGGCATTTTCGAGGTCGGGTTCGCTTCGGTGGCGGCGGCGTTCCCCGGGATCGTCGGAGAACTCCTGGGCTCCGGGGGAATCGCGATTGAGTACGCGGCCGGCAGCGGCAGCGGGGCTTTGACCGCTACCCTCGTGCCGGAACCGGCTACCGCGGCTGTCCTGGCCGCGGCTGCGGTGGCGTTCCGGTTCGTCCGCGCGCCGCGGCGCGCCCTGCATCTCAGCGGGCGTCCTCGCGATGAAGCTTGACCGGGTGTGGAGCCCTTCGTAGCATCCCCTCAATTGCGCTGAACCCATGGCCACTCCGCGGGGCCAGCGCGTCACTGGCCGCGTGGGACAGCCGTGGGAGCCCCCCTTCTCCCAGTCCCTACCCAGCGGCGATGGGTTGCCCTATGTTTGACCTCGAAGCGCTGCTCGAGCAACACGCCGGCCAGGAGTGGCAGCTCCTGCAGCAGCACATCAACCCGGCGCTGGCGAAGGTCCTGAAGATCCTGGGGTACGACATCCGCTACACCCATGGGCGGGGAGCGTACCTGTACGACGAGAAGGGCCAGCGTT
>JAJUHR010000167.1 GCA_029267795.1 Planctomycetota bacterium | reverse complement strand
GGGTTTGCCGCAGGGGCACCCTCCGTTGCGAGCCTATCTGGGGCTGCCCATTCACCACGGTCCGCAGATGATCGGGATGGTGGGGATTGCGAACCGGCCCGGGGGCTACAGCGAATCCGTGGTGGGGTATCTGCAACCGTTCCTTGCGACCTGCGCCAGTCTGATCGAGGCCAACCGGAATAACGCGCTGCGCCGGGAGGCGGAGGAGAACCTGCGGAAGCAGGCGGAAGACTTGGCGTTGGCGAGGGAGTACCTGGAGACCCACGCGACGGAGCTGGCGGTCAGGACCCAGGAGCTCGAACACGCCCGCCGGGCGGCCGAGTCTGCCACGCATGCCAAGAGCGAGTTTTTGGCCAACATGAGTCACGAGATCCGCACGCCGATGACGGCGATCCTGGGGTATACCGACCTGCTATTCGAGTCGGCCTTATCGGCGGAGGAGCGGTACAACCACGTCAAGACCATCCGCCGCAACAGCGAACACCTGCTGTCGCTGATCAACGACATCCTGGATTTTTCAAAGATCGAGGCGGGGAAGATGACGGTGGAGCGGATTGATTGCTCGCCCCACCGGATCCTGGCCGATGTCGCCTCGCTGATGCGTGTGCGGGCCAAGAGCAAGGGGTTGTCGTTGAGTTTCGAGTGCCTCGGGTCGATGCCCCGGGTGATCCAATCCGACCCGGTGCGGCTGCGGCAGATCCTGATCAACCTGGTGGGCAACGCCATCAAGTTCACCGAGACTGGTGGTATTCGCGTGATCGCCAAGCTGGGGGGGCCCCCTGCCGCGGCCCGCCCTTGTCTACGCTTGGAAGTGATCGACACCGGGATCGGCATGACCCAAGATCAGGTCGACAAGCTCTTTCGGCCTTTTTCTCAAGCCGATACCTCCACTACCCGCCGGTTCGGTGGCACCGGGCTGGGGCTGACGATCTCCCAACGGCTCGCGGAGCTGCTCGATGGGGATATCACGGTTAAGAGCGCTCCGGGGGAGGGCAGCTCGTTTGTCGTTACGGTCGCCACGGGCCCTCTTGAGGATGTGGATATGGTGGAGGGGTCGGTCGAGGCTTTGGTGTTTGATCACGGGCAAGACGCTTGTCCCGCGGACGATTCACGGGATCGGCCCTTGAATCAAGACCGGGTCTTGCTGGCCGAGGACGGGCCCGATAATCAGCGGCTGATTACTTTCCACTTGAAGAAGTGGGGGGCCCTGGTCGAGCAGGCGGATAACGGGCAAGTGGCCCTGGACAAGGCGCTGGCTGCCTGGCGAGATGGCAAGCCGTTTGACGTGATCCTGATGGACATGCAGATGCCGCAGGTGGATGGATATTCCGCCACATTGAAGCTGCGCGAGCAGGGGTACAGAGGGGTCATTATTGCTTTAACCGCTCACGCCATGTCCGGTGACCGAGAGAAGTGTCTCGGTGTCGGCTGCGATGATTTTGCCACGAAACCGATCGACAAAAGGGCGCTGCTGGCCACGATCCGGTCGCACCTGCACCCCCGAGCCCTATGCGAGGCATCGCCAACCGGGTCGACGCGTTGAGGGGGCGCACCCGGTGGCCCGCTGCGGTTTGACTGGCTATTCCCATCCGAAAGACGCTATCCCCCCAAGCGAAAGCTTAAAACAAGGGACGGTTGTGTTAGACTGATGTGCTGGTGCAGTCCGGGTGCGGGCTGTTTTTTGTGCGGCTGGTTGGGTTGGGGGTTTGACGTGGGGCGGCTCAAGTGACCATCGAGGGGACGGTCCAACCTGTCAGCGGTCGCCCGCAAGAGGGGCGTGATGATTTTGCGCTGATGGAGGGTATCGCGGCTGGTGACCGCGCCGCTTTGAGCGCGTTCTACGACCGATACAGCCCGCACGTGCTGGCGGTGTGTTGGCGTATCCTTCGCGACCGGTCGGAAGCGGAGGAGGTGATGGTGGACGTGTTCTGGGAGGTGTGGGACCGGGCGGCCCGGTACAATCCGTCGCGGGGGGCGCCGCGTACATATCTGATGACTTTGACCCGCAGCAGGGCGATCGACCGGCGTCGGAGCCGGGGCTTCGCGGCGGTTTCGTTGGACACATCGGCGATGGGCCCGGCTTCAGAGGGTCCGGGGGGCGGGGCGGGCGGCGGGAGTGCCACGGCCTTGGAGCGAGCGGTGGCCCAGGAGGAGAGAGATCTGGTGAGGCGGGCAGTAGAACAATTGGACTCCACGCACCGGCAGGTGGTGGAGATGTCTTTTTTTGATGGGTTAAGCCACAGCGAGATCGCCGAGGCGTTGCATTCGCCTTTGGGGACGGTCAAGACGCGCGTGCGGCAGGGGTTGATCCGGCTGCGTCAGGCGTTGGGTGGGGGTTTTGCTGAACGGGATGTGAAGTGAGCCACGAGGAACTGCGGGACCTGATGGTGCTGTACCTGCTGGGCGAGCTGGAGGACGCCGAGCGGGGATCGGTGCGCGCCGGGTTGGAATCGGGGGACCCGCGGTATGCTGGCTGCCTGGCGGAGGCGGAGGCGTTGCTGGCGACCCTGTCGCTGGGGCTGGAGCCGGTGGTGCCGGGGGCTGGGGCGAAGGAGAAGTTGATGGCGCGGGTGGCGGCTGGGGGGGCGCGGGGTGCGGGGGCGTCGGGTTCGACGGCTGGCGATCGGTCGGGGTTGCGTTTGGCCGGCGAGGGGATACCGGGAGGGCCGGCGCCGGGGCGTGGGGGTGTGCTGAGGCCGTTTGGCTGGGCGATCGCTGCGGCTGTGGGGGCGCTGGTGACGTGGGGCGTGGCCTATTACGGGCCGATGCAACGGCAGTCGCAGGAGATCGAGCGTGTCCGTGCGGCGCTGGTAGTAAGTGAGGGCCGGATTACGGAGCTGGAGCACGGTCAGAAAGAGCAGGCGGAGCGGTTCGAAAACGAGTTGGCGTCGAGGGAATCGCAGATACAGGAGCTGCGAGGGGCGTTGCAGGCGACGCGAGAAGAACTGGCTAGCAAGGCGGCGAAGGTGGAGGAGTTGGTAGCGGTGGTCGCGGCGGCGAACCGCACGATCCAGGTGCTGCGTGCGCGAAAGCTGATTGTTGCTTCGTTGGAGGGCGGGGAGAGCCAGCCCGGAGCGTGGGGGCGGGTGTTTTGGGATCAGGAAAATCAAGTGTGGCATTTCTACGCTGCGGGGCTGCGGCCTGCGGAGCCTGGGAAGACGTACGAGCTGTGGTTTATCACGGCGGATCAGGCCAAGGTGCCCGCGGGGACGTTTGATGTGAACGCTGCGGGCGAAGCGGTGTTGACCGTGCCGGTGCCGGCGGCGATCGGGACGATCGCGTTGGCGGCGGTGACCGACGAGCCCGCGGGTGGGGTGCCGCAGCCAACCGGGTCGATCCAACTGGCCGGTCCGATCCCGTGAGGGGTGCGCGGCGTTGCGTTAGGGAGGGGGGAAGAACCGCGGGTTGTCAGCCGTGGCTAGTTGAGTGATTCGCACAGCGCACGCTACGAGGCTGGGGTACGCTTCGCTTAGCCCCAGGCACCCAGCGCGACGATTGTGGTGGGCTGGCTGTGCTTTAAACCACGAGGGGATAGAGGATCAGGCCAAGGATTGCTGCGGCGGCGACGAGCAAGGGTTCCTGGAGCTTTTTGAATCGCCAGAGCAGGGCCACTGTGGCGAGCATCAAGGCGGTCTTGATCGGGTCGGGTGTCCAACCTTCTGAGCAGAGCGTGCGGCGTCCGAGGACGACCACGGCACCGGCGATGGCGCCGATGGCGGCGGTGGTGACGCCATCGACGAAGGCGATCACATCGGGGCGTTTCCCGAATTTTTTGAAATAGGGGGCGGGGATGATGGTGAGCAGGTAACAGGGCAGGAAGGTGGCCACGGCGGCGACGGTGGCGCCGGAGAATCCCGCGACCAGGTACCCGATAAAGCCGACGGTGATGACGACCGGGCCGGGGGTGATCATGGCGACGGCGACGGCGTCGAGGAACTGGTGGTCGTTGAGCCAGCCGTAATCTTTGACGACCCCGCCATAGAGGAACGGCACGATTGCCAGGCCGCTGCCGAAGACGAATGCCCCGGCTTTGGCGAAGAACGTGAAGATTTGCCAAAGGACGCTGGGGGGGGTGGCGACTGGGGTTATGGTGGCGGTGGCGAGCCAAAGGAGCGGGACCCAGAGCGCGCGGGTGGTGTTCGATCGGAAGAACTTCGGCGGGGCTTTGAGCAGCCAGACCAGCACGCCGGCGGATAGGAACAGCCAGACGGTTTCCGATTCGGTGATGATGGTGACCAGGGCGCTGAGGAGGTAGATGGACCCGAGCAGCGGGTCGCGGCCGACGGTTTTGCGGGTAAGTTTGAAGGCGCTGTGGGCGATGATGCCGATGACCGCGGCCCCGACGCCGTAGAAGACCGCCTGCATCCAGTCGAGGCCGCCGTAGCGGATGTACGCCCAGCCCAGGGCCACGACCATGAGGAACGAGGGGAGGACGAAGGCGATGCCGACGAGGGTGGCGCCGAGGATGCGGTAGTGGACGTAGCCGAGGTAGATGGCCAGTTGTGCGGCCAAGGGGCCGGGCATCAACTGGGACAGGGCCAAGCCCTCTTTGTAGTCGGCGTCGGTGACCCAGCGGCGCTGCTCGACGAGGTCGCGGTGCATGTAGCCGACGAGTGCAACGGGCCCACCGAAGCCGAGGGTGCCCAGGCGCAAGGCGTAGGCGACAAGCTGGCCGAGGGTGTAGGACGGCGCTTGTGCGGCGAGTGCGGGGGAGGATGGGTCGATCGGTTGAGGTTGGTCGATGGTGGGGGCGGTGTCGTTCGGGGGAGGATCTGGGTCGGGAGGCATAATGGGTTTGCTTTCTTCTCCCGGATCTTGGGGATGGCGGGTTTATTCGTCGGGGTTCAGGACAATCTTACCCAGGGCGCCGCTGAGCATGACGGTGCGGTGGGCTTCGGGGGCTTGAGAGAGCGGGAATTCGCAGCGGACCACGGGG
>JAJUHR010000274.1 GCA_029267795.1 Planctomycetota bacterium | reverse complement strand
CCCGTAATACACCCATCGAGTTAGTCAGCCGTGGCGCGCCTCCGCCCACAGGATCGGAGCCCTGTGGCGGAGGTTTTTATTCGCCCGTCACATGAGACCGCTTCCCCTCCCTCCGACCCGCTCGACACCACCGCCGGCCTTTTAGCCCACACCCACGGGGCTCTGGATCATCGCAAGCAACCGCTCCACCAAGCGGTTGATCCCGACATATACGTCCTTGATCGTCTTGGCTTCCATGTACGCCGGCGTCGAGACAATCCGGTTCGCTTCGTCGACGCAGAACTCGTGAACCCCGCACCCGCTGTGCCGGGCGCCCATCTTCTCCAGCGATGCCGCCGTGCTCTTGTCGTACCCGATGGTCAGCGTCGGGTGCAGCGTTTGACCAAAGACCCGCGCCCCCACCGCCGGCGCGATGCAAATCAAACCAATCGGCCGGCCGGCCTTGTGCGCCTCGATCAGCACCCGGGTGACCTGTGGGTCCGCTTCGCAATGCGCGCCGTCGGTCGCAAACGTGCTCAGGTTCTTCGCGGCCCCGTACCCCCCGGGCAAGATAAACCCGTCGTACTCCTTTCCCTTGACCTGGGTTAAACTCAAGATATTCCCCCGGGCGATCCGCGCCGCCTCCGTCAGCACATTCCGCGTCTCTCCCGGAACCGGCTGCCGCGTGCGATGATCCACCACCTGGAACGTCTTGTCGGGCGCCATGCACTGGTACGCCGCCCCCTGCTGGTCAAGACAAAGCATCGCGATCACCGACTCGTGGATCTCACTGCCGTCTAGCACCCCGCACCCGCTCAGAATGATGCCGATCTTGGGCATGGTTCACCTCCAAGAAATAGACGTAAGGACCCTGAAAAGCCCGCTTATGATTGGCGCTGCCCGACGCACTCTTGTCAAGAAAAATCTTTCACCCGGTGCCTCCGTGCCTACATCGCCCCGCCGGGCGAGCCGATCGCCCCCGGCCGCAGCAGCTCCACCACCAGCCGGTCGCTGGGGATCAGCTTCCCGTCGTTGATCCGCCGATCCGGGTCGAACGCACGCTTGATCCGATCGAATGTGTCCATCGTCGCCGGGTTGAACATCCGCGACATCAGGTGCAGCTTTTCCACCCCCACGCCGTGTTCGCCCGTGATCGTCCCCCCAATCCCGATGCAGTACTCCAGGATTTCCTGACTCGCGGCCAGCACACGCTGCACCTGCTCCGGGTCGTCCTCATCGAACAGCAGGATCGGGTGCACATTGCCGTCACCAGCGTGGAACACGTTCGCGATCTTCATCCCGTAGCGCTGCCCGATCCGCCCGATCTGCCGCAAGGCCTCCGGCAGCTTCGAAGGCGGTATGCACGCGTCCTGCGTGCAGTAACTGCGGCTAATCCGCCCGATCGCCCCGAACGCGTGCTTCCGTGCATGCCACAGCCGCGCCCGGCTCGCCTCGTCCGCGCAGTGGGTCAGCTCCACCGCCCGATTCGCCCGACAAATCCCTAGCACCCGCTCCAACGCCTCCTCCACCGCCCCCGCGGGCCCGTCGATCTCGATCAGCAGCAGCGCCGCCGCGTCCCGCGCAAACCCGTAATGAAACGCCTCCTCCACCACCCGGATCATCACCCCGTCGATCATCTCCATCGCCGCCGGAACCACCCCCGCCGCGGTCACGTCCCCCACCGCACCGCACGCCTCGTCGGTCGAACCGAACACCGCACACACCGTCCGCACCGCCCCAGGCTTCGGCGACAACCGGCACCACAGCCGCGTGATCACCCCCAGCGTCCCCTCACTGCCGCAGAGCAACCCCGGCAGGTCCGGACCGATCCCGTCGCACAACCCCACGCCCCGCGTCACCAACACCGACCCGTCCGCCAGAACCATTTCAACGCCCAGAATGTGGCTGCACGTGACCCCGTGCTTTAGAGTGTTGATCCCCCCCGCGTTGGTGGCCGCGTTCCCCCCGATGGTCGAAACCCCCTGGCTGGACGGATTGGGCGAAAAATACAACCCGCCCTCGCCCGCAACCCCCGCCGCCCGCTCAGCCGCCGCTACCGCCTCCGACAGCGCCGCATTCCGCACCCCCGCCTGCACGACCGCAAACCGGTTTCGCAGGTCGATCCGCTCGATCCGAGTCATCCGGCTGGTCGAAACGGTCACCCCCCCGTCGAACGCGACGCACCCCCCAGCCAGCCCCGTCCCGCTGCCCCGGGGAACGATCGACACGCCGTGCCCGCTCAGCACCCGCACACACCGAACCACCTGATCGGTGTCCTTCGGAAACACGACCGCCCCCGGCAGCCCACGCGCGATCGGAAACCCGTCGCACTCGTACACCAGCAACTCGTCGCGGTCGGCCAGCACGCCCCCATCCCCGACGATCACCCGCAACCGATAGATGACTCGCTCCCAGTCCACCGTGTAACGCCCTTCGTTGACACCGCCAAACCGCCCCGATAGCGTAGCAAACGCCCAAAATCCCCGAAGAACGGCCCGCAACAAAGCTTATTCCATCGCGCGTGTTCGGGGTGTGCGCCCCACGCAGCCCGTGGTCATCAAAGAAAGGCGGTCATCCATGGACAACAACTTTCGAAGTTACGTCGCTGAGTTTCTAGGCACGTTCACCCTGGTCTTCGTGGGCACAGCCGTCGCCACGCTTCAAGGATTCGGCGGCGGCCACGGCGGCACGGGGTGGCTCGAGATCTCCTTCGCCTTCGGTTTCACCCTCATGGTCTTGGTGTGGGTCTTCGGACCCGCCTCCGGCTGCCACCTGAACCCCGCCGTCACCCTCCCCATGGCCCTGGCCGGCAAACTCAGCTGGGCCGCGGTCCCCGGATACCTCATCGCCCAAGTCGCCGGCGGCATCGCGGCCAGCGGCCTGCTCTTGGCCCTGCTCAAAGGCCTGCCCGACTACGACCCCAGCCTCCACGGCCTCGGCGCCAACGGCAACCCGCATGGCATGACCGTCGCAGCCCTATTCGGCTGGGAACTGGTCCTGACCGCGATGTTCCTCGTCACCATCGCCGCCGCCACCCGTCCCAGCGCCCCCGCGGGCTCCGCAGGGCTGACCATCGGCGGATACCTCTTCATCGCCCACCTCGTCGGCGCCCAACTCGGCGACTCGTCCCTCAACCCGGCCCGCAGCATCGGACCAGCCCTCATGCAGGGGGGCGACGCACTCAAAATCTTATGGCTGTTCATCGTCGCCCCGCTGGCCGGCGGCCTCATCGGCAGACTCATCCTTTACCCGCTGGTCTACGAAGATGCCAAATGATCGTCACGATCGTCAACCGGCCGTGCGTACCCAATCAAAACCCCGGCGATCACCGGGGTTTTTCACATAGGGCGCTGGGCGCATCACTCGAACCGTGGGGCAGGCCATCGACCGGCCCTATCCTTTTGTAGGGTAGGCCTTCGGCCCGCCAATGAATGTATGACTTAGCCCACCGTGAACACACCGT
>JAJUHR010000103.1 GCA_029267795.1 Planctomycetota bacterium | reverse complement strand
TCGGCGTGGGCCGGATGGGCACCCACCACGCGCGGGTCTACAGACAGATCCCCGGCGCCACCCTCGTGGCGGTGGTGGACTCCGACCCCCAGCGCGCCCAGCCCGCCGCGGCCGAATTCGGCTGCGACGCGTACACCACGACCGAACAGCTGCTGGCCCGGCACCCCGACCTCCGCGCCGCCAGCGTCGCCACCCCCACCGCCACGCACGTGGCCACGGCCCAGCCGCTGCTGGAACGCCGCATCGCTTGCCTGATCGAAAAGCCGCTGGCCCCCACGGTGGCCGAGGCCCAGGCGCTGGTCGCGCTGGCCCGTTCGTGCGGCGCGATCCTTCAGGTCGGTCACACCGAACGCTTCAACCCCGCTGTGCAGGCCCTGACCGCGATGAACCTGCGGCCGCGGTTCATCGAGGTCGACCGCATCAGCCCCATGACGTTCCGCTCCCTCGACGTCGGCGTAGTGATGGACATGATGATCCATGACCTGGACATCGTGCTCCTGCTGGCGGACTCGCCCTTAGAGCGCATCGACGCCACGGGCGTAGCGGTGCTAGGCACGCACGAGGACGTGGCCAACGCCCGGCTGCTGTTCGCCTCCGGCTGCGTGGCGAACCTCACCGCCAGCCGCCTCGCCTTGAAGACCGAACGCAAGCTACGCCTCTTCAGCGAAGACGCCTACGTCAGCCTCGACTACGCCCGCCGCAACGGCTTGGTGATCCGCAAATCCGACAACGCCCAGGCGCTGGACGACGTCCGACGGCAGTTGGCTTCCGGGGCCGACCTGGCTCAACTGGATTACTCCAAGCTCGTACAGGTCAAGGAATTGACCATGGACCAGCCGGGGGCCAAGGACGACCCGCTGACCTTGCAACTCACCAGTTTTTTGGCCTCGGTGCGTCAGGGCCGCAGCCCCGCGGTGGACGCTTACGCCGGGTACGCTGCGGTAAAAGCCGCCGAGCGCGTGGTCGCCGCCATCCGGGCCCACCGCTGGGAGGGATTGGAAACCGCACGGGTGTAATCGCCCATGTCGTATCGCCAGGGGGGTCGCCTGCGCACCGCAACACGTGGTCTTTCTGAAGGATCACGATCGCCGCCGACGAAGACCGCACAACAGGGATAACCCGATGCCGATCACCGTGGTGAACTGGTCCACCGCCGAGCTAGCCGACGCTGTGGCCGCCGGGCTCCGCCGCCGGGCCGCGGAGGACAACCTCGAACAAGCGGTCTACGGGTTCGATCACCTCGACGAGCTCGGCCTGCACCCGGTGATCCACCAGGCCCTGGAGCACGCCGGTTTCGGCGTCTGGCCGGAGCAACGATACCCCTCGGATGAGTCACGCCCCCGCCGCAGCGAAGGCAAACGCTGTGACGTGGTGCTCACCCCCCAAGGCTTACCGTTGCGCGACCCGCAGACCCGCGGCACCCTGTTCGATACCCTCGAAGCCGTGGACCCCGAAACCGCGTATTGGCTGGAGATCAAGACCGTCGCCCAGTTCGAAACCTCCGGCCCGTTCCGCCGGTACAGTTCCGAGCTGCTGTCCACCGTCGCTCAGGACGTCAAGAAGCTCTGGACCGATGGCGTGATCCACCACGCCGGGCTGCTGCTGGTGCTGTTCACCGCGGATCAGCCCACCGCCGCCCACGACCTGCTTGCCTGGCACACCCGTTGCATTGAGCGCGGCTACCCCGTCGCCCCGCCGGTGGTCCGATGCCTGCCGATCACCGACCGCATCGGCAACGGCTGTTGCTCGGTGGCCGTCTTCGGTGTGCGCGGCGGCTAAGGCGTAGGGCGGCTAAAATATCACGACGGCCCCCATGGAATTCAAGGTTTAATATGGACCTATACAACTTCCATCGCGTGCTGATCTCCGCAGCGGCCCTGTTTTTCTTCGGATTGGCCCTGCATATGTTCCGCCAATACGCACACACCGGCCAAGGGCTGCACGTTCTTCTCGCCAGCATCTCGGCGGCGGCAACAGCCGGGTTCATCGGATACCTGATCTACTTCAACGCCGCACTACGCTCGCTACGCCGCGGGCCCCGGCCCTCACGCGAACACGGCCAAACGGATTGAGAGCCCCCTCGATCTTCCCTCAGCGCCTTCACGCCAACCGGGGTGACGGGGCTGATACACTTTTCAACATGGCGATCCTCACCCACGGGTCTGACCTGACGTTGGCGCCAACAGTCCGGCCGTTGGTCCAGCAGCACCACTGGTCGGTCCGCACCGCCCTGGAACGCCTCGCCGCCGAGGGGTTTACCAGCGTCCAACTAGACGCCACGCTCCACGGCATCCGCCCGCGCGAGCTGAGCCGCCGGGCCCGCCGCGACCTGCTGGCCCTACTGGGCCGCGCCAATGTCAGGCTGGCGGGACTGGATTTGTTCCTGCCGCGAAAGCACTACGTTCAAAGCGAGCATGTGGACCGCGCCACGGCCGCGACCGTGGCAGCGATCGAACTGGCCGCCGACCTGGGCCGCGTCCCGGTGAGCATCGGCCTGCCCGTGGCATCCATCGAGCCCTCGATCAAAGCCGCCCTGGTTGAGTGCGCCGACGGCCGCGGCGTCACCCTCGCGGTGCACGCGGAGGATCAATTGGACGCCCTCATCCAGTGGATCGGCGAAGTCGACCTGCCCGCGCTGGGGGCCGGCCTGGACCCCGCCACCGTCTTGTCACTCCACAGCGATAGCCAGCTCACCGACCCGACCGCAGCGGCACACAAGCTCGCCAAGCGGCTGGCCGTCGCCCGGCTGTGCGACTCCGACCTCACGCTCGGCCGCGCGCGATGCCCCGTGGGCGAGGGCGATTTGGATGTGCTGGGCTACCGCGTTGCGCTGGACTTAACCAGCGGCAGGCAAGGCCCCGTGGTGCTGGACCTGTCAGGCCTCGAATCGCCCCTGATCGCGGCCGCCATCGGCAAGCAAACCTGGGAACACGCCGCGTTCTCCATCTAAAGAAAAACACCCGTGCACCGGTCGCACCTACAGACATTTCCGAGCGAGCAACATCCCGCAAGCAGCGCCGATTCAGCAAACCCCGTAGCGGCTGCAGTGGCGACAACAGCGGCCACGCGGGCGGCTGACTTGGTCCGCTTGCTGGGCATCGTCGAGCTGGCGGTGACTATCGTTTTTCTGGTCGGGATTATCAGCGACACGTGGCAGAACCCGCACACCCCCGCCGAGCATCAAACCCCCGCCCCACCAATGCCTCACCCCAACACGATCCACTCGGACAGCTACGTCTCCCCTTGGCACCGCGTCCCCGTGGTCCTGATCGTGGGCGCCGCGCCAGGCCTCGCCTACCTTACCCTGCAGCGTGGCATCCGAGCCGCGTACCGAACACCCATCAGACTCGTCTTGTTGCTGGCCACAACCCAATGTTTCGTGGTCGGAGCGCTACTCCTTCGCGCTGCCTTCGCCACGCTCGAGGGAGGCTCACCCGCGGCGTTCACCGGCGTCGTTCTCCTGTTGGGCACCCCCACCATCGCCCTTGCTTACACGATACTGTGGCTCCTGCGTGCAGATCGCCAAGCGAGTAAAGCCCGGGCTGCGTCGATCCCCCGCTGAGAGCCCCAATGGATCCAGGTCGGTCTAAACTCCACGCCCCCGATGCCGAACCCACGCCCCCCCGCGCTTTCGCCAAAGGGACGGGTGTTCTCCTGCAGTGGGTGGGGATCGTGCTATTCCTTTCCAGCTGCTGCGTCGGTTCGACCGCGGGCCTTTGGGACCCCGTGTGGTCGCGGGCTCGGACTTGGCAGGAACTCGAAAAAAACCCCTCACCCGGTGTCACGCTCGGTCAGCTTGCTCGTGACCCGCCTAAAGCAGCCGTCGCGCTGATGGTGGGGTTTGTCCCCGTGGGCGGGCTGGCGCTGGCGGTCTTCGGCTTGGGGTTGCAAGCCGACAAGCCGCGAGCTGCGTGGGGGGCGGTCATCGCGAACACCAGCCTGTTCGTGGTGTTGCTCGTCGCCGGCGTGGCCCTGTGGGTCGCCGAAGGGCCTGCGATGCTGCGGGTTTGGCACGCCCTGCTCACCCTGCTGACCGCTGCGCTGTTCGTCTTCACCCTCAAGGCGCTAGGCCAAGTCCGCGCCGACCCGCCGTCGAGGACGATCGAATCGTTCCACACCGAAGCACCCGAGCGTAACAACCCCATGGACCGATAAAGCGGCGCCTCCCACGTTTTGCGTCACAGGCCGCGGTGGGATTCGAACCCACGACGGGCAGAGCCCAACGGATTTGCAATCCGCCCCATTAGTCCACTCTGGCACGCGGCCAAACTCAATCGCCGCGACATTGTTCTGCCCACTATCCAGCACGTCAACCAAGAACCCCACAATCACGGAAAAAAGTCGGGCCACGAGTCAGATCGCCTGCAATTCCATCAATCCCAGCCCCGAATCTCCGAGGGTGGTTTTTAACCTCTTCTCCCGACTCGAAAGCGAGGTTATAAATCGACTCTACAAAACCCTCACCAGCGATAAAGGACATCGCGGGCCCATGCCCCGGACAGGGATAAGCCATGTTGGACGGGAGAAGACAGCACCACCTGATCACCCCGGGCCATAGGAAAGAGTGATTACCATCCTCTGCTCCTCGATCGGGAGAGAGCGTTGGGAAACGGGCTTTTAGATCGACCGCTTGGCGGGTCGAGCGTGCGGGATCGCTCCCTGGGGCGGCAAGAGGGCCCGGAGGATCGCCAGGAGCTTATCGCGATGGATCGGCTTGGTGACATAAGCGTTGCAGCCGGCGCTGAGGCATTTCTGCTGATCGCCCTCCATCGCGTGAGCGGTCAAAGCCACGATCGGGCCGGTGTACCCTTTGTTGCGAAGCAGACTGGTGGCGCTGTAACCATCAAGCTCGGGCATCTGCATGTCCATCAGGATCAGGTCGAACGGCTTGCCGGCCTCCACGGCTTCCAGCGCCTCCCGGCACGCGACGCGTCCGTTCTCTGCCAGGGTCACCTCTGCGCCGACCCTGCGGAGGAAAAGCGAGATGAGGCGCTGGTTGTCCGGCCCGTCCTCGGCCAGCAGGATGCGGGCGTGAACAGGGGCGGCTGCAGCGACCTCTGTGTCGTCGGGGTCGGGCATCGCCCCGCCTTCCTCACCCGGCCTATCCAACATGGGCACGCCCTCCAAAGGCCCGGTGTCGACCTGGACGATGAACGTGCTGCCCCGGCGATATTCGCTGACGACGCTGACATCCCCGCCGAGCATCCGCGCCAACCGCTTGGAGATCATCAGCCCCAGCCCCGTCCCTCCGAACCGCCGCGTCGTCGACGTATCCCCCTGGGAGAACGCGCTGAACAGTTTGGCTTGTTGCTCCGGGGTCATGCCGATGCCGGTGTCGATCACCTCGAACCGCAACTGGGGGCGCGGGGCCTCGGTCGGGGTCGCCATCCGGGTCACGATGCGGACGCCGCCCTGTTCGGTGAACTTGATCGCGTTGTTGACCAGGTTGATCAGCACCTGCCGCAGGCGGGTCGGATCGCTGCGGATCGCCCCGGGAATCGGGCCGAAGAACTCCACCTGGAACGACAGGTTCTTGCCCAATGCCCTGGGGCGCATCAACGAAGCGACGTCCGAGACGATCTGCAGCGGCGAGCACTCGATCTGCTCCACCGTCATCTTCCCCGCCTCGATCTTCGACAGGTCCAGGATGTCGTTGATTAGCGTCAGCAGGTGCTCACCGTTGCGTCGGATGGTCTGCACGTAGTCGAGCCGCTCTTCCGGCGTCTGCCCCGGGTCCAACAGCAGGTCGGTGTAGCCGAGGATCGCGGTCATCGGCGTGCGGATCTCGTGGCTCATGTTGGCCAGGAATTCGCTCTTGGCGCGGCTGGCGGCCTCGGCGGCGGCCATGGCGGCCCGCAATTGCTCCTCCGCGCGCCGGTGCTCCGTGATGTCCATGAACGTCACCACCGCCCCGATCACCCGGTCGCCACGCCGGATCGGGTACGACCAGTACTCCACGGGGAAGCTCGTGCCGTCGGCACGCCAGAACACCTCGTCTTCAAAGTGCACCCCCCCGCCTTGTTCGATGACGTCCCTGATCCGGCAATCGCTCAACGGCAACGGCGTCCCGTCGGCCCTGGAATGGTGGATCAGCTCGTGGATGTTCTTCCCGAGCAGGTCGCCCACGTCCCGATACCCCAGCATCCGCAGGCACGCCGGGTTCGCGAATGTGCAGCGGCCCTGCACATCCAGCCCGTAGATCGCCTCCGCGGTGGAATCCAGCAGCAGGCGGACCCGCTCCTCGCTGTCCCGCAAGGCCTGCTCGGCCAGGCGACGCTCTCGGTTGGTGCGATAGGCCTCGAGGATCTGGGCGCACGTCGTGGCCAGCGGCTGCAGGTACTGGGCCAGCGCCCCGTCGTAGCCCCCCGGTCGGTTGGCGATGCCGGCCATCCCCACGATCTGGTCACCCCGCAGGAAAGGGATGCCCAGGAACGCCCGCAACGGCGGGTGCCCCTCGGGGACGCTGCAGCTCCTCGGATCGCTGGCCGGGTCGTTCGCGAGGACCGTCCGCCGCGAGGTGATCACCGCACCGAACAGCGATCGGAGGTTGTCGAACTCCATGCCCGCCGACGCATTCTGCTCGTAGAACCGGCGTGTCTGCTCGTTCCACGCCACGTTGGTGATCGCGTGGGTCTTCAGATAAGGCGTGC
>JAJUHR010000175.1 GCA_029267795.1 Planctomycetota bacterium | reverse complement strand
CGTTGGGCGAGCCCTGCGGGGGATTCCCCGGGCTGCGCTTGGGGGTTCGCCGGGTCCTGAAAGGGGGGTGAAAGCTGCTTGAACGTGTAGCCCGCGTCGCGCAGCAGGCGGGCCCGGCTGGGTGAGCGGCTGGCCAAGACTAACGTAGGGATTGCCACGAGCGCTGATTGTACGATCGCCGGCAGGTGCGGGATGAACGGGCCTCAAAACGCGTCTGGCAATACTGATATTCAAGATTTGGAGCGCCCTGTCCCGATAAGTAACCTGACGGGGACCGAGCCAAGGAGATCACCCAAACGCCCCCGTCAGTGCCTCACAAGCCCTCAGCCACAGGGACCGGCGCGGCACACCGGTGCCTTGCCAGGAGGACGCAGGGCACCACCCGCAAAGCCAGGTCGGTCGCTTTCACGGACGAAAGGACAGCGCCTTGCGAACCATCGCGATCATCAACCAGAAGGGTGGGTGTGGCAAGACAACGGTTTCAATCAACCTGGCTGCGACCTTGGCATCGAAAGGCCGGCGGACCCTCTTGGTCGACATGGACCCGCAAGGCCACTGCTCGCTGGGCTTGGCCGTTCCCGAGCAGCAGGTGGACCGATCGATCTGCGACATGCTCAAAGCCGGGCTCGACGGCTCGATCGCGATGGCCGACGTGGTCTGGCAAATCACACGCAACCTGGACTTGGCGCCGAGCACCATGGCGCTGGCGGGCGTGCAGCAAGAATTGGCCGGGGCTCCAGACAAGGACCGCCGGCTGGTCCAGGTCCTCAGCACGGTCGGCGACACCTACGAGTTTTGCGTGATCGACTGCCCGCCCTCGATCGGCCTGTTGACGTTCAACGCGTTGCGGGCCGCGGACGAAGTGATCATCCCCGTCGAGACCGGCTACTTCGCCATGCAGGGCGCCGTCCGCCAGGAAGCCACGATCGAGATGCTCGCCCGTCGGGCCGGCCACCGCGCCCGCTTTCGGGTCGTGCCGACGCTCTACGATGTGCGGACCAAGCTCGCCCGGGAAATCCTTTCCGAGCTGGGCCGCCACTTCGGCGACAAGATGTTGCCCGTGGTGATCCATTTCAACAGCAAGCTGAAGGAGGCGGCGAGCTTTGGCCAACCCATCACGGAATACGACCCCGGCAGCCGAGGCATGAAAGACTTCGAGAACTTGGCGGACTGGCTGATCGCCAACCCACCGCAGTTCGCGCAAGCCCCCCTCGAATCCACTCAGCAGACCAACCCCTCGATGACGCGGGCCGCCGAGCTGGTCGAGCGGGCGCGGGCGCTATCGGCACGCACCGCCACCCTTTCGGCGCGGCTCGCGGCCGACCCGGACGTCGCCATGGAAAGCCAGATCGACGCCCCTGCCCCTGCTACCGCCACCGCCGTCGACGAGGGGGAACCCCCAGGCATCAACCCCGACAAAAAGTTTTCTCGTGTGTACGGGGTGCGTCCGACAGCGCAGGGGCTCCTATTTGTTCAGCCAGCCCCCAAGGCCCGGCAGGTCTCCATCGCCGGTGACTTTAACAAGTGGGACCCCACAGCAACCCCCATGAGACGCGACGATTACCTCGGTGTCTGGCAGGCATGCATCCCCGTACCTCCTGGTCGCTACAAATACCGCCTGGTCATCGACGGCAAGTGGGTGCACGACCCTTATAATTCGCGCTACGAAACCAACCCCTTTGGGGAACTAAACAGCATCGTCGAGATCGCAAAAGCTGAGGCGGCTATGGGCGCGGACCTCCAGCAACAGGCGTAACCGGCCGCAATCCCAGCCGCGGGGAGGAGCACAACCCACCCCACGCCCGCCGCCGACAACGACGACCCAAGTCGCTCCGGCCGCGGCAGGCAAGGCAGGCCGGGGATCCATGGACGATCAAACCCCATCACGCGAAACGCTCGATGCGCTGGCCGACCTGTTTTTGTCCGACCCGCCGCCCAATCCCCGGTCCACCGCCGGCACGCGTTGCCCTCCGCCCGATCCATCGGCCTTAACTCCCGCAACAAAGACCCCCGCCGCCCCTGAGCGGCCCGTCCCGCAGCAGCCCATTACGATGGGCAACCCCGGACGCCTCAAAAACAAAGCCCCAGAGCACGTTGCTCTTGACCAGAACGTCACACCTCAGGCCGTTAAAACCGCAAACAGAACCCGCCCCGGCGGTTTCCACCGCAGCCCGCACCCACACAACGGCCTGCGTTTAGTCGGCGAATCGGTGGAAGACCTCGCGGACCCACCCATGAGCTCCCCGCGCCTCGAGGCCGTGTTCTTGGGCAACTTGCCCGGCTTTGCTCAGCCCTGGTTGACTCAATATGCGCAGTATTTGGCGCAGCGGCACGGGCCGGTGGTCATCATGCAGATCGACGCCCAACGGGTGGACTTGCACTTGGTGACCGAGGAGCCTGTCCAACCCCCTCTTCAAGAAGAGGACGCCCCCGAGGCCGACGCCCCTGCCGACCTATCCCTCTCCCAGTGGCTTGAACGCACAGCCGCCAGCCTCACGCCGCAGGTTCAAGTCTGGCTGATCCCCATGCCCGCCGGTTGGACACCGAGCATGCGCCTGTTAGCGCAGCACGCGGATCGGTGGACTTTGGTGTGCGGCGCGGACGACGCAGCGGTCGTGGGCACCTACCGGCTGCTGAAGCAATTGGTCGAGGTCGATGCCGAAGCGCATGCTGAACAAGCCCACCCGATCGGCTTGATGCTCATGGGTAGCGATGAAGCCACCAGCCGTGCCGCTGCAGAAAAGCTCGATCACACCGCTTCGCAGTTTCTCGACACCCCGATCCAGTGGATCGGCTGGCAGAAGCGCATGCAGCCCGTGAATCTGCACCGCGTCGGTGAATACCTCTGCCACGACCGGGACCCCACACCACAGGTCGAGTCGTTCCTCCTGAGCATGAGCGGGCTTGTCCATCAGGACGAAGAGGCGGACACGACGGGCAAACCGGGGTTTGAGGACGCTGCGCCCGGTGACCCGACCGAGGAACCCGCGTCGTTCTCCGAGCTGGTGAGTTTGGCCAAAGAATCCGAAACGGAATTGCACTTGGTCGGCAACACCGGGGCCCCCTGGCGAGACAGAGAAAGCATGGAGCCGGAGTCGCCCCCGATTGAGCGTACCGCCACGCCAATGGCCTCCGGCCTCCGCAGCCCAGGCGAACCGCCTGCCCCCGCCCAGC
The DNA here is from genome assembly GCA_029267795.1 of Planctomycetota bacterium. Lineage (GTDB taxonomy): Bacteria > Planctomycetota > Phycisphaerae > Phycisphaerales > Phycisphaeraceae > JAJUHR01. Next base: position 1,661 of record JAJUHR010000175.1, on the reverse strand, counting down.
CCAGCCCCCAATCGGAAATTTCCAATTTGAACTTGGCGGATTACATCTCGATCGAGGGGACCGCGCTCCCAGCGTGCTGCCCGCACCACCCGCAGGTGCAGCTCTTGGTCGATTCCCTGGGATGCTTACACCTGCTGCATCGGTACGACGCGACGGCTCGAGGCGCGCCCGTCCCCCTGGAACCGTCAGAGCGGCGCGGCCTTAGAGAAGCCCTTGTGGTCCTGCTCGAATCCCAAAACTGGGCGGTGGAACATCTGAAGCTGTTGCAAATGACCTGTCCGAGCCTTCGCCTCGATCCGACCGCCAAGCCGACGCTGCACTTATTCACCAATGACGCTCGAGGCGCGGTGGCCCTAGCAGGTCGCATCGGGGAGATGGTCAAGCTGCACCTGCTTCAACAGGTCGTCGTCGGCGACTCCAAGACGTGGTTCTGCACACCTCTGAACTGATAAGAATACAAACGCAAGTTACTTATTGGCAGGTCTCTTTATTTTCATATAGCGTCTTTCGTTCGAGTGTAGAGCATTTTTCGTTTGGGTGGGTTGCGATTGGGCTCGGGGTGGCTGTGGTGGAGCGGAGCGACACCGCAGTCGATCCGGGGCATCGCTACGTTTTGCCCCCGCCATCCTGATATGGAGAACTCTATGCCCAAGCGAAAAAATGCTCTAGGTCTCCACCGAGCTGTAGTCGTTGCGGCTGCCAATTCGGCATCCAAACCGGCCGCAGGTTCCGCTTAGTCAGGCGCAGACGATAGAGGAGTCCTAAAATCTACGGCAGCTACCGGGCACGCTGGTTGCACTGCGGGTTAACGCGTATCGTGGAAGAGGATGTAAGCGGCCCACGGGGCGATGCGGGGCAGAGTCTCCATAGCCTGACCGGCTCGGCAACGTGGGAAGCCAATACGACCGATGGGCGTCAAATTCCAGGATTATTACGAGACGCTGGGCGTGTCGCGTGCTGCCACGCCTGAGGAGATCAAGCGCGCTTACCGCAAGCTGGCTCGACAGTATCACCCGGACGTGACCAAGGGTGACAAGAACGCTGAGCAGAAGTTCAAAGAGGTCAATGAGGCCTACGAGGTTCTAAGCGACTCCGAGAAGCGGAAGAAATACGATGCGCTGGGCTCGAACTGGAAAGCCGGTCAGGAGTTCACGCCGCCGCCGGGGTTCGAGAACATCCGCTTCGAGTTCGGCGGTCCAGGGGACGGGCGGGGGTTTGGCTTTGGCGCTGGCGATTTTAGCGATTTTTTCGAGATGTTCTTCGGGGGGAGAGCGGCGCGGGGGTTTGGGGTCGGAGAGCGGGAGTTCGGCTTCGGCGCCGGCACCCGGATGCGGCCGCAACCGGGTCGGACGCTCGAGACGGACGTCGTGATCACGCTCGAAGAGGCCTATCACGGGGTCGCCAAGCAGCTTACGATGCGTGACCCCGATACGAACGCCAGCAAGACCTACCAAGTGAAAATACCTCCCGGGACGACGGAGGGGTCTATCATCCGACTGGCGGGCCAAGGGGGCAAAGGAACGGGAGAAGCACCCCCGGGCGACCTGTTGCTGAGGGTGAAGGTGGCACCCGACCCGCGGTTTGAGGTTGACGGGCACCATTTGCGCGCCACGCTAAGGGTATCGCCCTGGGAGGCGGCCCTAGGCAGCAAGGTGCCCCTG
>JAJUHR010000135.1 GCA_029267795.1 Planctomycetota bacterium | reverse complement strand
GATAAAAAAGACCGTGATCAGCGCGACGTTCAACGCGATCTGTAAGCTCCAGCGGCGTAGCAGCCCCCGCACCTGGTTGGGGTGCTTGTGCTGCCGGGACAGGCCGGACAGCCACCGCCAGTAGAAATCCAAATAACCCCGGACCGATGCCGGCATGAGCGATTCGATCCGACTCGCTAAATGGTCGGAACTGCGGATGAGGAACGGGGTAGAGAGCATCGTAACCGCCGAGACGGACACGCCGACGGGATAGAGGAAGTCGCTGGTCACGCCCAGGTTCTGGCCCAAGGCCGCGATGATGAAGGCGAACTCGCCGATCTGAGCCAGCCCCATGCCCACCCGCAACGAGGTCCGCAGGGGGTGGCCCGCAACGAGCGACCCCAGCGAGCCGGTGACCGCCTTGCCGACGATCAGGACAAGCGTCACCACCAACACGGGCCGCCACGACCCGACGACCATGTCTGGATCCAACAGCAACCCGATGGAAACAAAGAACACGGCGCTGAACATGTCCCGCACCGGCTCGATCAACGCCCTGATCCGGCCGCCCTCACGGGTTTCGGAGATCACCGCGCCGATCAGAAACGCCCCCAGGGCCGTGGAGAACCCGAGTCTGACCGCCAGCAGCGACGTGCCAAACCCGATCCCCAACACGACGATCAAGAGCACCTCGTTGTTCTTAAACGCACAAACAAACCGCAGCAGGCGAGGCATGGTCAGCAACCCCAGAACCACCACGGCCACGAAAAATAACCCGATCCGACCGCCCGTGTGGGCCACCTCCGTCAGGGAAAAAGAGCCGGACAAGGCGATCCCGGACAACGCTGCGATGGCGAGGATCGCCACGACGTCGTCGAGCACCAGGATGCCGAACAAGAGCTTGGCGAAGGGCTCCGCCGACATGTTCAAATCGTTGAGCGTCTTAACAATGATGACGGTGGACGAGCTGAGCAGCATGGCCCCCAGGAAGATGCTGTCCATCTGGTTCCAGCCGAACAGGCGCCCCACCTGATAACCAACCCAGATCATCAGCAGGATTTCGATGATGCCCGCCACCACCGCCGACGATCCAACCTTCCGCATCCCCCGCAAAGAAAACTGCAACCCCAAATTGAACATCAGCATGACGACGCCTAATTGAGACATCGTCTGGATGCTTGCGGGGCTCGCCACCAGCTGGAACGGCGGAGTATGGGGGCCGATGATCACGCCCGCCAGGATGTACCCCAAGATCACGGGTTGTCGAAAATAGTGGCAAAATACGGTGACAACGCCGGCAATCAAGAGCACCACGGTCAGGTCTTGTAGAAACGACAATTCCATCAGCAAGGCCTTTTCATGCCGAATACCGCAGGGACAGAAGCATCCCCGCCGCCGCTGACTTCAAGCGGGGCATCGAGGATTAAACGGTTCGTGATTGGATTTGTCGAAGTGCGGTTCGTCCAAGACCTTCTAGCTTCTTGGGAAGTCGGGCAACGGCGTGAATCCTCCAACAACACACACGGATTGAGGAGGGGGTGGAGAGGCGGGGTTCCGGGCTGAAGAACCTAAGACCCGATCTGGGTGCGGCCTGCTGACGCTACCCGAAACAGCGGGCGATGGGATTCGAACCCACGACATTCAGCTTGGAAGGCTGAGTGCCAGTGCCATACAGGTGGCACCGAGCCCGCTTGACTTTCGAACTCCCACCCGCGATCGTAGCAGCCACGCGGAACACCGTCGGCTGATTACCGACGCCACCGTCAAAACGAAATACTGCGGGCCCAAGGCCCGCCCTCACAGGGTCCTGCCGGTCTCTTTCCGCGTGACCGGCGGGGCTCACCCCCTGCAAGGAGGCAGGCATGTCCACGCGGAAAATGCTCCTCGAAGTCGACCTCGTAACCGGCAACGTCGTCGTCCTCCCTCACTCTCATCGATCGTCTCCTTCATCCGGGGCCGCGGGCTCAGTGGTTCAGCCCGCGGCCCCGCTGTGGGAGACCAAAACCCCTCCCCCTCCCCCCTCCCCCGTTGAAGCGCCCCACACCTCCCCGCCCCACGAAAAACCACCCCTCCCGCTCGACCTTCAACCGAAACCCGACGCGTGGGCACGGCTCATCAGCGACCTGCTCGATGGGGCGGAGCTGTGGGAGGGGTTCCAGGGGATGACCCCTCAAGCGATCCTAGCAACGCCAGGCGTCCGCGCAGAAGTGAGCATCTTGCAAACCTTGGGTCTGAGCAACGCCCTCGAACTCGTCCTCCGATGCGGCCCGCGCCGCGTCAAGCAGGTCCGCGTGTGGGCCGACAAAGTGAGCAAGCGTCAGCGGGTCTCCAACGTCGGCGGGCTCATCGCTGCTACGCTGCTCCGGGGGCAACCGAATGCGAAGAAGACGTAACAACCAACCCTCCATCGGTGCGCTGTGGCGGACCTTCCAGGACCACGCCGCGGTCTACTACCGCAAGCCGTGCGGCCGGCCCACCGGCGAGGCCTCCAACCTCGCCGACGCCTTCCGTGTCGTGCTCGAACTCTACGCCGAGACCCCAGCGTCAGCGTTCACCGTCGCCGCCCTCCGCAGGTGCCGCGACACGCTAATCGACCTCGAGCTCTCACGCTCCACCATCAACGCACGCATCAACCGCATCCGCCGCGTCTTCACCTGGGCCGTCTCGATGGAGCTGGTCCCTCCCCACGTGCTCCAATCGCTTCGCTCGCTGCCCGCTCTTCGTCGTGGTCGGTCCGACGCAAGAGAGTCTCACCCCGTCCTCCCCGTCAGCTGGGACACCGTCACTGCAACGCTGTCCCAGCTGCACGACCCCACCAAGGGCATCGTCGAAACCCTCTGGTGGACCGGTATGCGCGTTAGCGAAGCCCTAGGCATGCGACCCCTCGACCTGCAAATGAAGGGCGACGTCTGGCTCTACGTGCCCAAGGAACACAAGACAGAACACCTCGGGCACCAGCGGGTCATACCCCTGGGCCCCCAGGCCCAGGCGGTCGTTAACCGCTGCCTACGTGGCATCGAGTCGTTGCTCTTCCCCGATGAACACACCCGCGTGTTCGAGTTTCCCAACGGCCGCTGCCACACCCCCAAATCACTCCGCCAAGCCGTCCAGAGGGCAGCAGCCCGGGCCGGCGTTCCTCTCTGGACGCCCCTGCAGCTCCGCCACGCCGCCGCCACTCGCCTCAGGGCTGAGGTTGGGCTTGAGGCTGCAAGAGTCGTCCTGGGCCACAGCAGCCCCGCTACTACGGAGATCTACGCTGAGATCGACAGGAACAAAGCACGCTCGTTGATGCTGCGCTACGGCTAGGGTGAGAAAGCCTCCGGAGGCGGAGAGTGAGTCGGTCAGGCATGGGCGTCCCCCGGTTGCGGGGGACGCTCTCACAAACTCCCTCCCTGAACCGACGCGGCGACAGCCGCCCTCACACCCTCTGGCTCTCCCTCAACTCGAGGGGGTGAGCCCCTCTAACTCAAACTCTAAACTCAAACTCTGCGCTCTCCGATGAGTTTAAGAGTTCCGATCTAGCGCTCTGCCTCTGAGGTTGTGAGAAGAGTTGCTAGAGCGAGTTTGAGTTGAGCTTGAGTGAGTGAGGCAGCCACCACAGACCGACTCGTCCACCTCCACCACCGCGAAGCCATCTACGAACTCTGCCGCCGCGCCGAAGCCCTCCCCGAACACGAACGTGAACTCTTCGCCGACCGCTGGCACCGCCGGCTACCGATAACCGTCATCGCCAGAGAGCGGCAACTGCCCGAAGACCTCGTCCGCCGATCCCTCCAACGGATCGAAAGGAGGCTCCGAAGCCGACTCTTCGCCTTCTGGTGGACCTACAGATCCAAGTTGCCCCCAGATACGGCCAGGGTGGCCGACCTGGCTATCCGCCAGGGTGTGCCCCTCCGGGGCACCGCCACCCTGGCCGGTATGTCCCTCCACGAGGTACGACAGCACCTGACCACCATCAAGGAGCTCCTCCGTTGGTCCAGGCACGAACAATCATCCGCAAGCTGAAGCACACCCACCAGGTCGCCCACGACCTGGCTGCCCTCGAACTGAGCCCCGAGGCTCAACAAGACCTCCTCGCCTGGTGGGGGGGTGAGCTCAAACGCCGACACCGGGCGTTGCACGCCCGGTTTCCCAAGCTCCCTCCCCGCGCATTTCGAGTGAAAGCTCGTCGCCGTGCTGCTTGACCTCAAGGACCTCTCCCAAACCCTCGAGATCATCCGCCGGGCCCGACGCGAGATGCCCGACGGCCCAGCCCGCAACGCCCTCGATCAGCAGATCGTCCAGCTCACCACCCACATCAACTCCATCGTCGGCGAGGACGAACGCCTCCAACGATCACGAGAGGCCGAACGCCAGCTGCTGCAGTCGAAGCCTCCGGGGGTCAACTGGGACATGTTGAAGCTGACAGGGGAGATCGCCGTCCTCGTGGGCAAAGTCCTGGCCGGAATCCCCGTCGAACAGATCTGGAAGGAGTTCAGGAAGTGACCCACCACGCCCAGCCCTCAGTCGTCGACCAGGTCTTGTCGCTGAACTCCATCACCGCCGACCACGCGAAACGACTCGCTCGCCTCGAGGCCAACTACCTCCTCCTACGAGCGCGCATCTCCTCCCTCAGCAAGACCAGCGCCGACGACCTGGACACCGAGGCCTCCACCGACGACAACTGATCCGTGGAACCCCAACCCCACGCGCTCCCCAGGCCAGCTCTTCGACCGCCTCCCTCAGCTCCCCGAGATCGTTGCTCCCCACAACTCCCACCGCTTAGCCCAACATGGTCCCGCGGCTCCTGCCGCGGCCGCCGCCGTCCCCGCTCCCGCCTCCGCACACCTCGTGTGGGTGCTCGCCTCCCGCTGCGCCCCACACTCTTCGGGTGTGCTCCGGCGGTTCGCTGGCGGCTCTCTTCTTAGGCCGCCGGGCGCCTCCAGCGCCCGGCCGCTCGCCTCGGCGCCCACACCCCCCGGAAGCCCTGACGGGCCTTTCCTCCGTGGGGGGTGCTGTGCGCCTCGCTCGCTCGGCTTTGGCGGCCCGTCCGGCCCGCCCCCTTCCGCGGCGTCCATGCCGCGGGCTCCCTCTCCCTCGGCTTTCGCGGCACATCCTCCCCCGCTTCGCTGCTCCGCTACGGCTCGCCCGCTCCGGCGGCCCCACCAGCTCGCTCCGCTCGCAGCCGCCTCCGCTACGCTCGCGGGGGGTGCCGCTCGCCTCGCTCGGCCGCGGGGGGCGCATTGGCCGTGCTCCCGTGCTCTCCCATGCACCCTGATCTAACCAGGGGGCACGGCCAATGCTTTCTGACCATCCCCCGCGGCTCGGGAGCAGCTCCCCAGGTTTCAGCTTCGCCCAGGGTGCCGGGGGCGGCTCCTCGCCCCCGGAAAACAGACAGGGCGGGGTGCTCACCGCACCCCGCCCCTGTGAAACGGTCAGGGGTCAGCCTCCTGGCCCCTGACCTGTGAGGGCCCGCGTTGCCAGCGGGCCGCCGTCCAAGCGGTGCACGCGGAAAGAGCACCCCTGGACCGACCCGGTTGATTAGGCCGGGCCAAGCGGGCGAAGGGACTCGAACCCTCGACATTCAGCTTGGAAGGCTGACGCTCTACCAACTGAGCTACGCCCGCAACGTTTCGCGCATTGTAGCAACACCCTCCATGGCTTTAGCGAGCCTCCCTTCGCAATATT
>JAJUHR010000452.1 GCA_029267795.1 Planctomycetota bacterium | reverse complement strand
GGCCCGCAGTTTCATCGTTTTGGGCTCGTCGCCCTCGAGGGAGACGATCATGTTTTTGACGTTGAGGATGATGTCGGTGACGTCCTCGGTGACGCCCTCGAGGCTGGTGAATTCGTGGGCGGCGCCTTTGATCTTGACGGCAGTGACCGCGGCGCCTTCGAGGCTCGAGAGCAGGATCCGCCGCAGGCTGTTGCCCACCGTGGTGCCGAAGCCGCGCTCGAACGGCTCGACCACGAATTTGCCGTAGCTGGCGGTGTTCAGGTCCGGGTCCGGGACCACACGGGTTGGTAACTCCAGACCTCGCCATCGGATACGCATGTTCATCGTCTCCAAGGTTCGAATGGGGTTCGCTTCAAGGTGATCTACGTTAGAGTCGATTTATCGTTCGTTGTTGTGGGCCCGCGTATGTGCGGGCGTGCCGTCGGCCTTTCCCATCCCGAGGGTCGCCTGGATCGTTGCCAACCCCGGGTTGGGACCCGGGCTCAGCGCTGAGTGGGCGGGGCTTAGACGCGGCGGCGCTTGCGGGGCCGGCAGCCGTTGTGCGGGATCGGGGTGTGATCCTCGATCGCGGTGATCTTCAGGCCCGCGTGCTGCAGGGCTGTGACGGCGCTTTCGCGGCCGCTGCCGGCGCCCTTGATCCGCACCTCGATCTCCTGCATGCCCAGCTTCTTGGCCTTGGAGGCCACCGTTTCGGCGGCGCGGGTCGCTGCGAAGGGCGTGCTCTTGCGTGAGCCCTTGAAACCCACGGTGCCGGCCGAGTCCCAGCAGAGCGTTTCACCGTTCATGTCGGTGATGGTGACCTGGGTGTTGTTGAACGACGCCTTGATATGAGCGATGCCGCGGCTGACGTTCTTGTGAATTTTCTTTTGCTTCTTTGCCATGCCACACCTCGTTCCCGCCCCTGCACGATCCGAGTTTTACCGATCCTGCCCTGCGGCGCTCCTGCGGCCAACGAACCCGCGGGCGAGACACGAGTTCGGATCGCACCGCGTCGCTCCATGGGTGCCCGCCCGGGTCCGGCGAGGGTTCGCTTCGCCGGTCCGAGTCCGTGGCCCCCTTGCTTACTTGAGGGCCTTGACGCTCTTCTTCCCGGCGACCGTCTTCCTCTTGCCCTTGCGGGTCCTGGCGTTGGTGCGTGTGCGCTGACCGCGGACGGGCAGGCCACGGCGGTGACGCTCGCCGCGATAACAGCGGATATCGCGCAGGCGGGCGATGTTCTGGGAGATCGTCCGCCGCAGGGCACCCTCGACCGCGTAGTTGGCGTCGATGATGCCGGCGATATTCGCCAACTGGTCCTCGGTGAGCTTGTTGGCGCGGGTTAGGCCGTCGATGTTCGCTTCCTTAAGGATCGCTTCCGCGTTGGTCGGCCCGATGCCGTAGATGTACCGCAACGCGATGCGGATCGGTTTGTTGTCTGGGATGTCGACGCCAGCGATACGGGGCATCAATGGCTCCTTGCGAGGCTGGGGGCTGTCTCCCTTACGTGGATAGGGCAGAGCCGCTGGCCTCGGATAAAGCGCCAGGGGTAGGGATCACCCCTGGCGCTGTTTGTGCTTGGGGTTCGTGCAGATCACGCGCACCACGCCTTTGCGGCGGATGATCTTGCAGTGTTCACAGATTCGTCGCACGCTGCT
>JAJUHR010000288.1 GCA_029267795.1 Planctomycetota bacterium | reverse complement strand
TTGTGGGGGGGCGGGGGGGGGGGGGGGCTCCACGGGGGGGGGTTTTTGGGCCCGTTGGGGGGGGGCGGGCCTGGGGCGGCTGAGGGGGTGGCCGGGGGGGGGGGGGGGGAACCGGCTGGGGGAGCACGCGGCGTCGCTGTGTTTCGGCCGGCCGGGGGTGCTGCACGGCACGCTGAGCTACGTGCTGCAGGATGACAGCGGGCAGACCGCGCCGGTGCACTCGATCTCAGCGGGGCTGGATTACCCCGGCGTCGGCCCCGAGCACGCTTACTGGCACGACCGGGGTCGGGTGTCGTATACGACCGCTACGGACCAGCAGGCCTTGGACGCCTTTTCGACGCTCGCCCGGCATGAAGGGATCATCCCGGCGCTGGAATCCGCCCACGCTCTGGCCCACGCGGTGCAGCTGGCGGGGTCGCTGCCGAAGGATGCGGTCGTGGTGGTGAACCTCTCAGGCCGGGGAGACAAAGACCTTGCCGAGGCCGTGCGGCTAATGGGCCTGGCAGACAAGTCGACGAAGCGGTAAATCCGATCACCAATTGATCGTTCTCAATACCGCCCGGAGGGGCTGTCGAGGGTAAGGACCTGATTGAGCATGGCTGGACCAGAGCTTTCCCGTACGCCCACCTGGACTTTAATCTGTTCGAGCTGATCCCCGACGTTGGCGAAGCGGAACCGCCGCACGGTGGACTGCCCGGGGAAGAGTTGGGAGATGATTCTTTCCTGGCGTGGGTAGCCGCGCATCGTGGCGAAGGTGTACAGGGCCTGGGTCTGCTGGCCTTTGTTGGTGATCAGCTCGGTGACAACCACGTCGATGCTGCCGGTGTCGGGGTGGCGCTCCAAGGCCAAGGTGGCCTGAAAATCCACGTCCTTCAAGCCGACCGTCAGGGGGGCGCTGAGGTCCACTTGATAACGTTGGGTGTTTTGGTTCGCCATCAGGTCGAACCGCGCCACGAGTGTTTTGCGGCCGACCATCTCCGAGGCGGGGAACTCGATCAGCACGGGCAGGCTGGCCTTCTGGCCGGGGTTCAGGAAAAACGTGTAACGTTGGGGCTGGATGGTCCATTTGCTCGGCTCGGTGATCACGAGCTCCCCGGAGATCGAATAGGGCCAAGTGTTGGTGAACTCGATCACGCGGTTGTGCTGGGTCAAGGCGGATTCCAGGAATGCCGGCTCGACGCGGAACGAGGACCGGAACATCGCCAAGGACGTGTCGATCCCCTCGATGAACACGGGCGTGGTGCTCAGCGAGACCCGATGCACGCCGTCCACCAAAGGCGGCGTCGTGCGGTTGCCCCAGACATCCACGACCACCGGGTTCTGCCCGAGATACATCCTGATCGTGGCGTCCTCCGGTGCGGCGGCGCGGTTCCACGCCGCGAGCATCCCACCCGACGGGCCGTCAAAGACCATGCCCACCAAGCCCTCGGCCAGCGGCGTCCGCCCGATCACTTTGCGACCCTGGATGCGGTGGGCCACTTCCGCGAAGACACCCAATTGAGCATCGGGCCACAGCGAGGTCGGCCGGCCCCCCCAGCGAACCCAAGGGTGGGTGACGGTCAAGCCACCGACGCCCGCTTCCCAAGCGTACAGCATGCACAAGGCGAGGTCTTCGACGCGGCTCTGGAAATTCAGGCCCGAGCCGGCTAGGTCCCGCAGGCGCAACCACACCTGGGCCGGGGGCGGTTCGAGCCATTCAGCCAGGTGCGCCCCGATCGCCTCGGGGTTCACCGACGGGGGGACCTCCAGGGCGTAACCGACGTTCGGGGGCACGTCCGGTCGGCGGGGCTGGTCCATCCGCCAGGGCAGAACCAAGTGGGGTATCGGCGCCAGATTCTGGAAGTCCGCATCGATGGCGCCAACGAGCTGGGGCAGGTCGGGGATGAAGAAGGCCTGCGATTGATCGGAAGTCCCCAGCAGCCAGTATCGCACGTGTTGGCCGTGCCGGATCAACACGGGACCGAGGTAGGGCAGCCACGTATCCTTCGGCTGGCGAAACAAAGAGATCGGGTCCTCGGAAGTAAAGCCCGCGTCGCGGAGGAGCTTTCGGGGCAGCGAGGTCAAGCTCAGTGCCACTTGTCCGCCGCGCCGGGTGATGGAGTAGATGACCCGATCGAGTGCCTCTTGGCGCTGCTCGATATTCGAGCCATCGGTGTTCGGGTCCCAGACGTTGACCGCCAGGGACCCCAGCCGGAGTCGCTCCAGGGCTTCGTCGACCAGGGGCAACTCTGCGGTGGAGACCCCGGTGGCTTCGACGGTAAAACGTTTGAGGTCGGGGGTGCCGATCGGTTGCTCATCCGGGAGCCAGAGTAGGGTCGCCCAGGTGCGGGCGATGGGGCGGGCCTGGGGGCTGGCGGGGGGCGGGTCGAATACGGAGAGCTGGACGAGGTACCATCCGAAGCGGCGAACCGGGGGGTCCCACTGCCATTTCATGGGGGAGCCCTCACCGACCATGTGTTGGTCCTTCGCCAACAGGCGCAGCTGGTGATCGTAGAGGGACAGTTCGACCCGGAGCGGTCGACCGGTGAGGTCGCTGGCTTGGGCGTACAGCCTGGGGCGTTCGGGCCCTACAACGACGTTGACCGGGCTTTGTGAGTGCAGGACCACCCGGGGTAGCTGCCAGACGCTGACGTCGTCGAACCACGCCCCGCCGTGCACGTCCTGGTATGGCACTTGGCGTGGGCCCAAGGGCGAATCCGGCAAGGCCTGCTGGTGGACCTGGAGCAGCTCGACCTGGATGCCGATCCACGCCGCCTCGGGGTAGTCGCCGCTTAGCCGGACGCTCACGGTGCTCCAGCGGCCGTTGGACTGGATCAATTCGCTAGACGCGACGCTAGGCTCGATGCGATGGCCGTCCTTGTCGACGAAATAAGCAACCAACTGGGCCCGGGCGTATTGGAGGGGCGTGGTGCGGACCCTGGCGCCGATCAGGTAATCGCCACCGGGCACCGCGGGGATGGCGCCGACCTCCAGGAACGCGCCGGCGCTGCCGCCGTCGAGGCCCAGGTGGAGGCTATGCGGCCCGGGTTCTATCTGCGGGCGGTCAAACGCCACGGTGGTATAGGCGGAAAATTCGGGCTTGGCGATGAGCTCGACGTGCAACGGTAGCCGCATGAAGTTCGGGTCGGTGGTGTTGGCGGGCCTGCCGATCGCGAACCAGGAAATGGGCAGGCTCTCGAAGTTGTTGTACCTGGCTTCTTCAAAGTCGAACCTGCGGATCAGTCGCTCGCGGCCGAGCACCGAGGCGGGGTCCGGGGCGGGCTGCTGGGCACGCAGGCTGGTTGCGAGGGTGGAC
>JAJUHR010000091.1 GCA_029267795.1 Planctomycetota bacterium | reverse complement strand
TGCGTCGACGAGGTGCGGGACATCCTCCGCGACAACCGCGCCGACCTGACCGACATCGAGCGGTCGGTCATCGAGCACCGGTTCGCTTTGGGCTCCAAGCTCGCCACCCACCCGCACGCCCAGCCCATGACGCTGGAGCAGGTGGGCCGGATCGTGGGCGTGACGAAAGAGCGCGTCCGCCAGATCCAGAACAAAGCGCTGAGCAAGATCCGGCAGACGCTCGAGGTCGAGTTCCTTGGCTAGTAGGCTGAGCCTTCCGGGGGTATCCGGGGGTATCCGGGGGGGGCGGAGGCCGGGGGCCAGGGGGGTCGGGAGTTTGCAGAAACTTCCGGGGGTCCGGGGCGAGAGAATTTCAAACACGGAGCACGCCTGACTCCCGTGATCACCAGTCGATCACGATCGGCTTCGACCGATCGTGGTCGGCTTTTTTTATTCGCCCACCGAGAGCTCACCCACCCAACGGTGGAAACCTTCCGCAGAACCACGCCCCCGCCCAATCCCTGCTAACCTTTACAATGGGATAAACGGAACCCTCACCCCGTATGGGGAGCGACCGCGTGCGATCCTGCTGCCTCAAACGAAACGTGATCATCTACGACGGCGATTGCGAATTCTGCCGCCGCCAGGTTGACCGCATCCATAAAAAAGACCGCGCGGGCCGGTTCGAGCTGCTGCCGAAACAGCACCCCGACCTGCTACGCAGACTCCCCCAACTTTCCGGGGCGGACCTGAGCCAAGGCCTGCGGCTGGTAACGCCGGCCGGCCGGGTCTACGTCGGCGCCGATGCGGTGCACCAGATCGCTCGCGAGTTGCCCGGCTGGCGGCTGCTCGCCTGGGTCTACTGCGTGCCGGGACTTCGACAACTGCTGCGAGCCGGATACGCGTCGGTGGCGACCCATCGACAATCGCTCAGCCGAAACTGCCCCACCGACACTTGCGCTGCCCCGCCGCCCCGCCAGCGCACCGCCTCACACGACGGACACGCCGCATGAGGGTCCTCCTTCAGAGGGTACGCTTCGGCTCCGTCAGCGTGGACAGCCAAACCGTCGGCACGATCGACCACGGCTTGGTCCTGTTCGTGGGCGTCGGCCAGGGCGACACCCCCGCCGACGCCGATCGGCTCGCCGAAAAAGTCGCGCACCTGCGGGTCTTCAGCGATGAGCAAGGCCGGTTCAACCGATCCCTGCTGGACGTCCGTGGCGGGGCGCTGGTCGTCTCCCAATTCACGCTCTACGCCGACGCCCGCAAGGGACGCCGCCCCAGCTTCACCCAGGCCGCCGCCCCGGACCACGCCCGAACGCTGATCGATCGCTTCGCCGCAGCCCTGCAACGCCTGGGCGTCGAACGCGTCGAAACCGGCCTCTTCGGCGCCAAGATGCAGGTCCACCTCATCAACGACGGCCCCGTCACCATTTGGCTCGACAGCGCAGAGTTGAGTTAACGACACAAGCGCCCGCCGTGTGGACCAGCTCCGTCGTCGGGTCCGCTATGCGCCGCGTTGGGTGCCTGGTGTTGGGTGCCTGGGGCTAAGCGAAGCGTGCCCCAGTCCATAGACGCATCGCAGGGCGGGTCAAGCGCAGCGGACCCGCCACGTCATGAGCATGCCTCACAAGGCTCACCCTCGAACGCCACCGCTCGCTTGCAAGGGATAATCCTAACGGGCCACATCCCCCACGTCGGCATTCAGGCCCTCGCCGGGCGCTTACCCCTCCGACTCCTCCCGCAGCTTCGCCAGCACCGAGAAATCCTCCAGCGTCGTGGTATCGCCCCGCACCTCCCCCTTGGTCGCCAACTCGCGCAGCAGCCGCCGCATGATCTTCCCCGACCGCGTTTTCGGCAGCGCGTCGGTGAACCGAATCTGGTCGGGCTTGGCGATCGAGCCGATCTCCTTACCCACGTGCGCGATCAGCTCCGACTTCAGCTCCGGCGAAGGCCGGTTGCCCGCCCGCAGCGTCACGAACGCCGCGATCCCCGTCCCCTTGATCTCGTGCGGCACCCCCACCACCGCCGCCTCGGCCACGCACCGATGGCTCACCAACGCCGACTCCACCTCCGCCGTCCCCAGCCGGTGACCCGACACGTTGATCACATCGTCCACCCGGCCCATCACCCAGAAGTTGCCGTCCTCATCCCGCCGGGCCCCGTCGCCGGTGAAGTAACACCCCTTTACCTCACCCCAATAAGTCTTGACATACCGGTCGCGGTCCCCGTACACCCCACGCAACATGCTCGGCCAAGGCTTGCGGATCACCAGGAACCCCCCCGTATTCGCCGGCTGTTCCTTGCCGTTCTTGTCCACCACCGCCGGGTCGATCCCAAAGAACGGCCGCGTGCACGAACCGGGCACCGTCGCCGTGACCCCCGGCAACGGGGTGATCAGGTGCCCGCCCGTCTCCGTCTGCCACCACGTGTCCACGATCGGACATCGCCCCCCGCCGATGATCTGGTGGTACCACATCCACGCCTCCGGGTTGATCGGCTCGCCCACCGTGCCCAACACCCGCAAGCTGGATAGATCATGTTTCCGGGGGTGCTCGTCGCCCCACTTCATGAACGCGCGGATCGCCGTCGGAGCCGTATATAGCTTCGTAATCCGGTGCCGCTCGACGATATCCCAGAACCGGTCCGGCCCCGGGTGATTCGGGGCCCCCTCGTACATGAACGTCGGCACGCGGTTAGGCAGGATCCCGTACACGATGTAGCTGTGCCCCGTGATCCACCCGATGTCCGCCGTGCACCAGAACAGCTCGCTGGGGTCCTCGCTATGCAGGTCGAACACATACCGGCTGGTCAGGTACGTGTACACCATGTACCCCCCCGTGGTGTGCATGATCCCCTTGGGCTTGCCGGTGGTCCCGGACGTGTAAAGGATGAACAGCAGGTCCTCGGAATCCATCTCCTCGCACGGGCACCGGTCGCTGGCCTCCGACATCAGCTCGTGCCACCAGTGGTCGCGCCCCGGCGTCATGTTCACGACGGTCCCGCATCGCTTCAGCACTACTACGTTCTGCACCAGCCGCCCCAAAGCCTTGACCTCCTGCTCGTGCAGCGCATCGTCGACGGTGAACTTCAGCGGCACCTGTTTGCCTCGACGCCACCCCCCGTCCGCCGTCACGATGATCTTGCTCTGCGCATCCGCCACGCGATCGCGGATCGCCGCCGCCGAAAACCCCCCGAAAATGATCGAGTGCGCCGCCCCGATCCGGGCGCACGCCAGCATCGCCACGACCAACTCCGGCACCATCGGCAGGTAGATCGTTACGACCTCCCCCCGCCGCACCCCCAGCTTCTTCAGCACGTTGGCAAACTTGCTCACCTCACGCAGCAGATCGTGGTACGTCAGCTTGCGAACCTCCGGCCCCGGCCCGCCGGCCTCCCCCATCGGCTCGCCCTCCCACACCAACGCCACCTTGTCCCCGTACCCCTCCTTCACCTGCCGATCCACGCAGTTGTAGCACAGATTCGTCTTGCCCCCGACAAACCACTTGGCGTCCGGCAGGTCCCACTCCAGCACACGAGACCATTTCCTGAACCAGTGCAGCTCCGAGGCCTTTTCACCCCAGAACCCCTCCGGGTTGTCGATCGACTCGCGGTACATCTGCTCGTACTGCTGCATCGACTTGATGTGGGCCTTGGCGCTGAACGCCGCAGGCGGTGGGAACTTGCGGGTCTCATGCAGCACCGACATCATGCTTGTGTCCTGCAGCGACACGCTTACCGAATTCAGACTCACCTGCGGCTTCGACATCGAGGGCCTCCGGGCAAATCAACCGTGCCGGTATACGAGATTGAACGGCAACTCCCCCACCCCAAGCCTTAGAATTATCAAATGATAAATTGAACCGCCGCCGTGGTAAAGACTTCCCGCCTCCCTCGTAGGTCCGAACCTGCCCCGACATTTCACAGCGAGGTAGGGCAGGTCACCGACCTGCCGAATCCTCTTTCGCCGGGTGCCTGGGGCTAAGCGCTGGGTGCCTGGGGCTAAGCGCAGCGTGCCCCAGTCCGTAGGCTCCGGTCGCCCCCCAACAGCCTCATCTGGAAAGCTGGGGTATTGATCTTTTTCCTAGCCGAGCCGCCCCCTCACCCCCCCCAATCACCCGCCCCCCCAAGCTTGACGGGGCCGCAGGATTGCATAAACTGCAAGGCTTTGCCATAAACAGCAAGACCTTGCACGATTTGAAAACCGACCGGGTAACCCGATGAACCGCCAGACCTATCTAGCCAAGAACGATGAAGTCCCCCGCCAGTGGCTGCACGCCGACGCCACCGACCAGGCCCTGGGCCGGCTGGCGAGCAGGCTCGCCGTGGTGCTCATGGGTAAGCACAAACCCCAGTACACCCCCCACCACGACGTGGGCGACTTCATCGTCGTCACCAACGTCGAAAAAATGAGGGTCACCGGCTCCAAGCCGGATCAGAAATTTTACAAGACCTATAGCCGATACCCCGGCGGCCTCAAGCAATACAGCTTCCGCTGGATGCTCGAGCATAAGCCCGAGCTGCTGCTAACCAACACCGTCCGGCGGATGCTGCCGAAAAACAAACTCGCCCGGCACATGCTCAAAAAGCTCAAGGTGTACCGCGGACCTGAGCACCCGCACCAGGCCCAGCGCCCCCAGCCACTGGCGATTTAAACCGTAGCCACAAACAACGTCAATCCGTCCGCACGACAGCCAAAGGTTTAAGCGAATGTCCGAAACCCAAGCACCCACTACGATCCGCAGCCCTAAGGCCACCCCTCCAGCCCCCGCTGGCGATCCCGCAGCCCCCGCTCAGCCCGCGACCAAGCCCACTCCCGCGACCGCTAAACCGGACAAAGCGGGCTTCTTCTGGGGCACCGGCCGCCGCAAAACCGCCGTGGCGCGCGTCCGCATCCGCCCCGGCACCGGCAAGTTCATGATCAACGACCGACAGGCCAACGCCTACTTCACCGAACCCCGCGACCGCAACGACATCGTCGCCCCCCTCAAGATCACCAAGACCGAAGGCAACCTCGACGTGTTCGTCAACGTCAACGGCGGCGGCTTCACCGGCCAGGCCGGCGCGGTCCGCCTGGGCCTCAGCCGCGCCCTCAAAGACTACGACCCCGCCCTCGAGCCGGTCCTCCGTGAAAACGACCTGCTCACCCGCGACGCCCGCGAGGTCGAACGCAAGAAGCCCGGCCGCCCCGGCGCCCGCCGCCGCTTCCAGTTCTCGAAACGCTAACGACCCTCACCCCACAACCCACACCAATACACACGAAGCCCACGTACTGCAGTACGTGGGCTTCATTATTGCTGCAAACACCGAAGGGTCGCCGGGTGCCACTGACAAACTTGTTTGTCAGTGACTGACCTTACCGCCGGGTGCCTGGGGCAGTAGGGCGGGCCTTCGGCCCGCCGAATCCTTCTTCGTAGGCTCCGCTTCTGCGCACCACCTAGCCGCGGGTGGCAACCCGCGGTCCTCGTGCAGAAAACAACAGGTCGATGGAATAAGGACTCTGTCTCGCCCCCCCGCGATCACACCCCCTCGGCAGACCGTGCATCTCTCCACAACACCGACCGTCATTCAACACACGAGATCACCCATCAAAGAAGCCCACGTACTGCAGTACGTGGGCTTGATGGCTGTCGCAAACACCCCAAACCCTCACACGTCCAGGTTCTTCACCTCCAACGCGTGATCCTCGATGTACCGCCGCCGCGGCTCGACCTCCTCCCCCATCAAAATCGTGAACAGCTGCTCGGCCCGGCTCGCAGCGTCCCACGTCACCCGCAGCAGCACGCGGTTCACCGGGTTCATCGTCGTCTCCCACAACTGCGAAGCGTCCATCTCGCCCAACCCCTTGAACCGCTTGATCTCGATCCCTTGCTTGCCGGCCTCCAGCACCGCGGGCACCACCTGCGACAGGTTCGCCACGTCCACCACTCGCTCTTGCCCCTTGGGCTCCTTGATCCGCAGCGCGAACTTCGTTGGCGGCTTCTCCCCGCTCGGCGACACCTCCAGCTGCAGCGAGTAGTCCTCCATCGACAGCCCGAACTCCGCCAGCCTCGCCATCAGCCGCTCGATCTCCTTCACCTCGTGCAGCTCCTTGCGGATCGCCCTGACGCAGGCGTCCCCAGCGGCTTCGGCAGCACCCCCCGCAGGGGCCTCGTCCCCGATCAGAATGTCCAGCTCCGGGTCCGATTGCTTGACCCCGTGCTCCCGGCAGAACTTCGCCTCCTGCTCTTCAGACCAGAAGTAATGGTCCACCAACGCACCGCTCTCGTCCGGCACCTGCAGCCGGATACGGGGGAGTCGCTGACGCCCCATCGGGTCCCTAGATCGCAACTCCAACAGGTCCTCCAGCCGGATACCACGCCGCTCCAACGTCCGCGCCTGCTCCCCGATCTGCTCCAACAGGTCGAACACCACCCGCAACTGCGTGCCCGACAGCCGTAGCGCCTCCCCCTGCTGCCCGTCCCGGACGACGAGCACCGCACCCTCCAGCCCAAGGTCCCGCAGCACCGCCCGCATCCGCTGCTCGTTCAGCACGTACTCGCTCTTCTTGTTCCGCGTGATCTGGTACAGCGGCGGCTGCGCGATGTACACCCGATTCTGGCGGATCAACTCCGGCATCTGCCGGAAGAAAAACGTCAGCAGCAGCGTCCGGATGTGCGACCCGTCCACGTCCGCGTCGGTCATGATGATCACCTTGCCGTACCGCAGCTTCGAAAGGTCGAAATCATCCACACCAATCCCGCAATTCAGCGCCTGGATGATCGTGCGGATCTCCTCGAACCCCAGCACCCGGTCCAACCGGGCCTTTTCCACGTTCAAGATCTTGCCCTTCAGCGGCAGGATCGCCTGCGTCCGGCTGTCGCGCCCCGCCTTCGCCGACCCACCGGCGGAATCCCCCTCCACCAGGTAGATCTCCGAGCTCTCCACCTCCCGCGACGTGCAGTCGTACAACTTGCCCGGCAGGCCGTCGCTGTCGAACGCGCCCTTGCGCCGCGTCAGCTCCCGCGCTCTCCGCGCCGCCTCACGCGCCTGCGCCGCCAAGATCCCCTTCATGCAGATCCGCCGCGCGTCCCCCGGGTGCTCCTCCAGCCACGACGCCAGACGGTCCCCTACCGCCGAATTCACGAACGACTCCACCTCGCTGTTGCCCAGCTTCGTCTTCGTCTGCCCCTCAAACTGCGGGTCCGGCA
>JAJUHR010000114.1 GCA_029267795.1 Planctomycetota bacterium | reverse complement strand
GTGAGGAGGACGGCGGGTTCGTTGGCCAGGGCGCGGGCGATGGCGACGCGCTGCTGTTCGCCGCCGCTGAGGCGGTTGGCGCGGCGGCGCAGTTTTCCGCCCAGGCCCAGGCGGGTCAGCAGGGCGGCGGCGCGGTCCATGACTTCGTCGCGGCTCCATCGTCCCAGTTTGAGCATCGGGAGGCAGACGTTTTCCTGGGCGGTGAACTCCTTGAGCAGGTAGTGGAACTGGAAGACGAAGCCGATCTTTCGGTTCCGCAACTGGGCCAGCTCGATGTCTTCCAGGTCCGAGGTGTCCTGGCCGTCGATGAACACGGCGCTGGGCGGATCGAAGGGTAGGCCGTCGGCGTCGAGGCGGGAGGGGCGGTCGAGCCCGCCGAGCAGGTACAGCAGGGTGCTCTTGCCGCAGCCGCTGGGGCCGACGATGCAGGCGTAGGTCTGCCGGTGGATCGTGAGGTTGACGCCGTCGAGCACGTGGTTGGCGGTTTCGCCGATGCCGAGGATGCGGTGGAGGTTCTGGGTGTGCAGCACCGCGGTGGGCGGGGGCGAGGGTGTCTCGGCGGGCGTGGCGGAGAGTGTGGGCGTGGGGGTGGGAGGTGGGTCGGGCATGCTAGTGCGCTCCGCGGATCACCTCGACAGGGTCGTAACGGGCGGCGCGGCGGGCGGGGTATACGGAGGCGATCAGCACCACCACCATCGCGGCGATGAACGCGACGGCGTATTGCGAGGCGGTTTCGCTCATCAGCAGGCCTTCGGCCTTGACCAAGCCCTCCATGCGGATCGGCAGGCGGCGCAGCGCGGCGATGAGGACCTTGCCGACGACCAGCCCCAGGACCGAGCCGATCAACCCGATGACGAGCCCCTGGAGGAGGAAGACCGCGGTGATGTCGCGTCGGGAGAAGCCGAAGCTCTTGAGGATGGCGATGTCGTTGACGCGTTCGAGCACGGCCATGATGAGGATGTTCAGGACGCCGAACGCCGCGACCACGAGCAGGGCGGCGGTGATGATGTAGGTGATGATGTCCTGGATGCGGAAGATTTTGAGGAAGTTGGCGTTGCTTTCCTGCCAGCTCTCGGTTTTGTATCCGGCGATGGACTCGATCTGAGCGGCGTACTCGCGGGCGAGGGTGTAGTCGTCGGTGCGGACGATCAGGCGGTTGACGATGTTTTTCTTGTCCAGGAGGGTTTGGGCGTTGTTGACGAGCATGTAGGCGCGGGAGTAATCGACGGGGGTGACGCCGGTCTGGAAGACGCCGACGACGCGGGCGTTGGTGCGTCCGCCGGTGGAGCTGGCCAGGAGGATCGAGTCGCCCATGTCGGCGCCGAGGAGCTGGGCGACGCCGCGGCCGATGACGACGCCGTCGGCGGTGCTGCGGAGGCGTTCGAAGTCGCCGGCGATGAGCTTGTCGCCGATGGTGGTGACGCGGGCCTGCTGGTCGGGGTCGATGCCGAGGATCGCGACGTTGATGGTCTTGGTGCCGTAGGTGGCGATGGCGTCGCCGGTGACCTCCGGGGCGACGGCGATGACGCCGGGCAGGCTGCGGAGCTTGCGGATCAGGCCCTGGGAGTTCTTGATCTTCTTGATCTGGTCGCGGGGCTTGGCGCGGTCGAGCACGAGCAGGGCGTTGGGGTCGGGGTAGGCTTGCTGAAGGATCGGCGTCTGGGTTTCGCGCGGCTCGTCGTTGACGACGATGTGGCCCGAGGCCTCGACGGTCTCGATGATGAACTTGTCACGGAAGCCCTGCATCATCGCGAACATGGCCAGGAACATCGTGACGCTGATGGTGACCCCGGCGATGCAGACGAGGGTCTGCCGCTTGTGCGTGACGAGGTACCGCATGGAGATGAGCCATCGCATGGGGGGTGCTCGGGGTGCTCGTGTGGGGCCCGGCGCGGCCTTACCGGAAGCCGCGGAAGCTGCTGCCTTCCTGGTCGGCGGGCTTGTTGAGCCCGGCGGCGGTGGCGGGGTCCACGTAACGGGTCCGCACGCGCTGGGCCTCCACGAGGTTTCTTGCGGGGCTGACGACGACGCGATCGCCGGGGCTCAGGCCTGAGAGGATCTCGGTGCGTTCGACGCTAGTGAGCCCCAGTTGGACCTCGGCGGCGGCGAGCCTGCCGTTGCGGACGACCCAGACTTGGCCGGCCTGCACCGCCTGGGTGGGGATGACGGTGGCACGGTCTTTCGAGTCGACGATGAACGCCAGTTCGCCGGTCATGCCCGCGGCGAAGCCGGGGTCGGGTGGCTGGACGGCGATATCGACTTCGAACGTGCGGCGGTTCGGGTCGGCCTGCGGGTAGATTTGTTGCACGCGGCCCTCGAACAGCCGCCCGGGGTACGAGTAGAGCGTTATGTGCACCGGCTGACCCAGGGAAACGCGGGTCTTGTCTTCTTCGTCCACGGCGGCCCGCATGACCAAGTCCCGGGGGTTGACCTGGGCCAGGTGCATGAGGGGGTCGTTGACCCTGACGCGCGTGCCGGTCGAGGCGGGGCGGTCGAGCACGACGCCGTCGATCGGGCTGCGGACGACTTGTTCTTCGAGGTTCCATTGGGCGATGTCGAGGGCGGCCTGGGCGACCTTGACGTCGCGTTGCAGTTCGAGCTGCCGGGTGGCCTTCTGGGCCTTGATCGATTCAACGAGGCTCCAGGCGGACTGATAGCGCTCGACGGAGCGGTCGTAGTCGGATTGTGAAGCGGCGGCGGCGGACAGCAGGGTGCTCACGCGGTCCAGTTCGCGCTGGGCGACTTCCAATTGGGTCTGGGCGGCTTGGAGGCGGCGGTCGTACTCCAACAACGTCGGCGATGTATGGGGGTCGGCCAGGCTCTGTTTCAGCTCCAGCTCCGCCTGGGCCTGGCTGTGCCGCATGAGATACTCCTCGACGCGCACGAAGGCGAGTTTTTGCCCCGCGGCGACGGGGGAGCCTTTGTCGACCCACACCTCGGTCACGATGCCCTCGACGCTGCTGTTGACGGGGTATTCACGGACGGGCGAGAGTGTGCCGGTGGCGTAGAAAGCCTCGACCACGGGGGCTTCGACCGCATCGGTGACGGTCACGGTGGGCAGAGAAAGCCAGCGGTACAGCAGGGCCGCCGCTGAGGCGGTTACGCCCAGCAACAGGGCGGTGGTCAGCCAGCGCGTGACGGTTCGCTCCGCACGGCGGCTGATGGTTTGCCGGAGGATGCTCCGCCAGCTTCTTCGGGCCAGGGGGTGTGCGACTGGACCGGGGGCGGGCTGCTCCTGAGCTTGGGGCGAGGTGGGTGGCCGGGCCGGCCGCTCGGGTTTAACACTGGGCGTGGTGACCATTTTTAGAGTTTAGGCGTACATCCGAGTGGGCGTGGTGGCAAGCCTGGGTCGCCGGCGCGGTTTTGATGCCTTTGTGGCGTGGTGTTAAGTATTCGTTTGCGATCTACGGGTCATTTCGGTTCGCGTTCTGGTGTTCCATGTTGTACCGGGGGGCCTTGCCTCGTCACTCCCAACCAGGATCCCCGGGCACGAAGTACGATCGCCAGGGGCTTTCTTTTTGCTGAAGCGGCGTGTTAGATTGATCGGTGATTGCCCGAGCGAAACGGGGAGGTTTCTATGATCTCGGTGATCCGAAGCGACCAGCGTGGGCATTTTAATTACGGCTGGCTGGACACGTATCACACCTTTTCGTTCGGGGATTATTACGACCCGTCCCGGATGGGGTTTCGCCAATTGAGGGTTCTGAACGAAGACCGCGTGCAGCCGGGGAAGGGTTTCGGCGAACACCCGCACCGGGACATGGAGATCGTGACCTACATCGTGGCGGGGGCTCTGGAGCATCGGGACAGCATGGGCCACGGCGAGGTAATCCGGCGTGGCGACGTGCAACGGATGACCGCCGGCCAAGGGATCACCCACAGCGAATTCAACCCATCTCGGAGCGACCCGGTGCACTTGCTGCAGATCTGGATTCTCCCGGAGCGGCACGGGCTGGAGCCGAGCTATGAGCAACGCCGGTTTGCCGACGATCACATGCGCGGACGGCTGGGCTTGGTAGCATCGCGTGACGGGCGTGGTGGCGCGGTGCGGGTGCACCAGGACGTGGAGCTATACGCTTGTCTTCTCGGGCGCGGGCAGGCGGTTCGGCACGATTTGGGCTCCAGACACGGGTGGGTGCAGGTCGTCAAGGGGGCGATCGGCTTGAACGGGCGCGCCCTAAGTGCGGGTGACGGGGCCGCGGCCAGCGCAGAACCGTTGCTGGAGTTCGTTGGCGATGGCGAAGCTGAATTCTTGTTGTTCTCGTTGAGTTAGTGGCCGTAGGTCATGGGTGGGACTGCTGGCACACGTCGGATAGACATTTCATGGCTGCGGAGGCGGACAGGCCTGACGTTGAAAATACCTAGGGTTGGCTCCAGGAGGTTGCGAAGAGCAGTTATACACCCCGCGCCACCGATGCGGCACTAATGCGGCTATACCAACGTGTCGATCATAGGGTTATTCGTCGGATGACCACCTGGGGTCCGTGCTGACGAATCTGGTTCCATCCCATCCGAGGAGGCGTACGGGACATGAGCAACAATCAGCTCATCATGGTTGGTATTGGTGTCCTCGTGGCGGCGGCGGCGTTGGTTTGGTGGTTCCGCAAGCGGCTATCGATCAAGCACAAGCTGACGCTGCTTTCGTTGACGATCGGGCTGGGCTCGCTGGCGGCGATCGGCGTGATGAGCATCCAACAGAGCACCCATACGCTGCTCGAGCAGGAGCAGGAAGCGCTGGACGCCATCCGCGCCAGCCGGCAGCTGCAGATCGAGGATTATTTCGGCTTCATCCACAAGCAGATGTACACGTTCTCGGAGGACCCGCTGGTGACCGAGGCGACGGCGGCGCTGATCGAGGCGTTCCACAAGCTGCCGGAGCAGCTGCAGGTTTCGGTGGAGCCCGGCAGCGAGGCGTTGCGGGTGGTCGAGGGGTTCTACACGCAGGAGTTCGGTCCGCGTGTCGAGAAGGCGGGGTTCAAGTGGAACGGGACGGGCTTCCACGTTCCGGCCCTGCCCGAGGCCAAGCTGGCCCAGATGATGTACATCGCGCAGAACCCCAACCCGGTGGGGTCGAAGCTGCGGCTGGACGCGGCACCGCTGCCGTGCGACTACAACCGGCTGCACGCCCATTTCCACCCGCTCATCCGCAGCTACCTTGAAAACTTCGAGTATTACGACGTGTTCCTGGTCGACCTGGACGGCAACATTGTCTACACGGTGTTCAAGGAGGTGGATTTTTCCACCAACCTGATCGACGGGCCTTACCGGGATACGAACCTTGGGGAGGTATACCGGCGAGCGGCGGCGAGCCCCAAGGGCACCGTGGTGATCGAGGACTACAAGCCGTACATACCCAGCTACGGCGCCCCGGCGAGCTTCATCGCGGCGCCCGTGTACGAGGGCGAAGAGAAGATCGGGGTGGTCGCGTTCCAGATGCCGGTAGGC
Organism: Planctomycetota bacterium; assembly: GCA_029267795.1. Taxonomy (GTDB): domain Bacteria; phylum Planctomycetota; class Phycisphaerae; order Phycisphaerales; family Phycisphaeraceae; genus JAJUHR01. The sequence goes on along the minus strand of JAJUHR010000114.1, from coordinate 804 downwards.
AAGATCAACAGCATCATGAACGAGCACACGGGGATGGGCGAGACAGGCGAAACCTATCTGGTGGGCGCGGACCTGTTGATGCGGTCCGACAGCCGGTTCAGCAAGGAGTCGACCATCTTCAAGCAGAAGGTGGATACGGAGACCGCGCGGGCGGCGCTGGGGGGCGAGTCGGGGTATCGGACCATCGACGATTACCGTGGGGTCCCCGTGGTGTCCTCGTTCAGCCCGCTGAAGATCGAGGGGCTGAAGTGGGCGATCCTGGCGGAGAAGGATTTGGAGGAAGTGACGGCCCCGGCGATGGCGCTTCGGAACGAGATCGTCGTGGCCGGGTTCGGGGTGGCCGTGGTCGTGAGCGGGTTGGCGCTGCTGTTCTCGATCGCCCTGATCAAGCCGATCCAGCCGATCGTGGAGCGGGCCAAGCAGATCGCGGCGGGCGACCTGACCGGCGAGCCGCTGCCGGTCAAGAGCGAGGACGAGCTGGGCCACTTGACGCGGTCGATCAACGAGATGGCGACAGCGCTGAGCACGGTGGTGACGGAGGTTAACTCCTCGGCCAGCGAGGTGGCGGGGGCGTCGACGCAGATCGCCGCCTCCAGCGAGCAGATGGCCCGGGGGATGAACGAGCAGAGCCAGCAGGTCACGCAGATCTCCTCGGCGATCGAAGAGATGAGCGCCTCGATCGTGGAGGTGGCCCGCAAGAGCGTGGACGCGGCCAACAACGCCACCGAGTCGGGCAAGGTGGCGCAGGAGGGTGGCCAGGTGGTCCACCAGACGATCGAAGGGATGCGGGCGATCAGCGAGGCG
>JAJUHR010000028.1 GCA_029267795.1 Planctomycetota bacterium | reverse complement strand
GCGGGGTCCCGGCCGTAGGTGGTCAGGTAATTGCCGATCAGGAAGCTCGAGGCCCCGGCGAAGAACATCCAGCTCTGCAGGTCGCGCAGGATTTTTTCCCGGCCGCCGGCGATTTTTAGCTCGCGGTCGGGCAGGATGAACCGGTAGACCGCGATGATCTTCAGGCCCTCCATTGGTTCGAGCTCGGCGGTCTTGTTGTACAGGGGAGTGCCCTGGATCGCGTGGAGGAAGTTGATCGGGACCACGTCGGCGCCCAGGTCGCGCAGCTCGAACGCCATATCAAGCCGATCCTCCCAATCCTCGCCCAAACCGAAGATCCCACCCGAGCAGATCGACAAGCCCGCCTCCTTGGCGACGCGGATGGTGCGGACGCGGTCTTCATAGCTGTGGGTGCTGACGATGTTCGGAAAGTGCCGGCGGCTGGTCTCGAGGTTGTGGTTGACCCGCAGGACGCCCACGCTCTTAAGGCGCCGGGCCTGGTCGGGGGTCAGCTCGCCGAGGGTCGCGCACGGTCGGACCCGGCCTTCGGCGGCGGTGGCCCTAAAGAAGGGCTCCAGCCAATCCAGCTCGCGCTGGGTCGGGCCCCGGCCGGAGTTGACGATCCCGAAGCTGCTGGCCCCGTTCGCGACCGCCTCGCGCGCGGCTGAGAACATGTCCTGCACCGACAGTTTCGCGGGCGTCACGTGCGTTTGATAGAACTTGGATTGGGAGCAGAACCCGCAGTCCTCGCTGCAGGCCCCGACCTTCGCCGCCAGGATCGAGCAGAATTTGACCGCCCGTCCGACGTGTCGGATGCGGATCTTGTTCGCCCAGTAGAACAGGTCGTAGAGGTCGTCGCCGTCGATGGCGCACAGCGTGCGAGCCTGGTCGCGCGTGAGGCAGCCGCCTTCGAGCACGAAACGCCCCAGCTCGGCGATGCGGTCACCCCCACTGTGGTGGCTGGGTTGGATCATGGCGATCGGCGTTTCGAGGTGGCAGGCCATGGGCACGAGGCGACCTATACCCTGCTACCGGCCTCTGCCAGGGCCCGCTCCCCCCTGCCCGCCGCCGGCGAACAGGAGGTTCAAGTCAATACTCTCGGCTAGTTCGAGTTGGTTCTTCGCCAATTCGAGGCGGTAGATCAACAGCTTGTCGTTGGAGCCATCCAGCACGAAGAGCGCTTCCTCGTCGGCGCGGGTTTTGGCGGTCAGGAGCGAGATCGCGTCGCGGTTGACGATGAGGCTGGCCTGGGCTTGCGGGGTCCAGCCGCCGCGGAAGCTGAGCACAAGCAAGCCCGCCAGTACGAACGCCGATGCCCCCAGGCCGTAACACGCCAAGTGTGTTCGAGTCATGGTTGTTCTCCAGACCGGATCGTTCCAGCAACTGGGCCCTTGGTCCGGAACCGAGACCACCCTACCCTCCCGCCATGTGGCCTCGTGCCCTTTAGCGGCCGCCGCCGACCCGCACGTCCTCGCTGATCACCCGGGACCCCAGGGGCAGGATCTTCCTCGACCGCGAATCGTACGCGATCGCCACCATCCTCTGGCTTTTGAGCTCCAGGATGTAGACCGCCGCCTGGTCGGGTTTGCCGGTGATGTTGCCGGCGATCAGCACGTACTCGTTCCGCAACCCCAGCTGGCCGTGGGCGGGATCGGCTGAGAAGCTCAGCAACGCCAAGAAGAGCAGCAACGCCAGATTCAGCACCACCAGTGCACTGACGGACCGCATGCTGGGACCAACGTGTTTGGATCGCATCGCCCGCTTGCTCCCGATCGATACGTGCGTGCAGTTAGGGATGGGCCGCCGAGTGCCCCAATGCTGAGTCATCATACAGCCCTGGTGTGCAGCCGCAACCGATGCGCAGCGGCGGTCGGCCGACCGCCACGTCTTCTGCCGGCGGGCCAGGCAACGGGGTGGTTTGATACGATACGGGTATGCCTCGACACTGGCTGACGTGGGTGGCGATCGGATACCTCTGTGGGTCGATCCCGTTCGGGCTGCTGCTGGGGCGCTGCCGCGGCGTGGACATCCGCAAGCACGGCAGCGGGAACATCGGGGCCACCAATGTCGGGCGGGTACTCGGCTGGGCCTGGGGCGCGCCGTGCCTGGTACTCGACGTGCTGAAGGGTTTTGGGCCGGTGTTCCTGGGCGGCTGGACGATGGGCTTGATTGGCGGTGCTGATCAACCGAGCTCGCTGGAAGCGTGGCGGTGGTTGGCGGTGGCAGCGGCGGCGGTGGTCGGCCACGTCTTCCCGATCTGGCTGAAGTTCAAGGGCGGCAAGGGGGTCGCGACGGGGCTAGGAGCGGTGCTGGGGATCTGGCCCACGCTTACGGTGCCGGCGCTGCTGGCGGTGAGCGTGTGGGGGTTGCTGGCGGCGATCTTCAAATATGTCAGCCTCGCCAGCGTCGTGGCGGCGGCGGTGATCCCCGGCTACCTGCTCGTGCGGGTCTGGCTCGGGGGTGAGCCGCTGGCTGGGGTGGCGCCCTACCTGATCGTCAGCGGCCTGATCGCGGCTTTGGTAGTCCTCCGCCACGGCTCGAACCTTAAACGCCTGCTGGCCGGGTGTGAGCCGAAGCTGGGGGAGAAGCTCAGCGAGGAGCATGCAACGCCGAACTAAAACTTCGTTGGGCTACCCGCTTTGTCCAATCCCGCTGCGGACCACGTCAACCGATGGCCCGTGCAGGTGCTTGCGCGGGCCGGCTAACCGCCGGCACGGACCGGCCACCCGTGAGCGCACGGTGTCAGGCCTGCAGTTCGGACAGCATCGGGGCGGGGTTCCAGTACGCCCACAACGTTTGAATCCGTCCGTCGGGGTTGAATTCGAACACATCGATGCCTTCGAAGGTTACCCGACGACCGTTCTTGCCCACCCCGTGTCCGGTGAACTTCACCGCGGCGCGGTCGCCGGCGATAAAAACCCGATCCGCAGCGATCTGAACCGAAGCAAACAGTCCCGTGACGCCTGTAAAAAAACCATGCAGCGCCTCGCGGCCCCGCATCGGTGCGCCGCCGTACGGATCGTGGCTTATCGCGTCGCTCGCGAAGCACGCCAGCCAGGCGTGCACATCGAGGGCAGAAACCGCTGCGAAATATTCTGCGACCCACTGGTGGATGATCTGCGGTGACATGGGACCGATCCCACCTTAAAGGCGCCGCACTCGCCCCGCATGAAGTGAAGCGGAAGCGTCGCCTGCGTCAAAACCCCCGAGCAGACCCCCCGGGCCCGGGGAATCGCCAACGGAGAGGGTGGGATTCGAACCCACGGTGACGGAACACCGCCACACCGGTTTTCGAGACCGGCTCCTTCAGCCACTCGGACACCTCTCCCTCGTGCATGGGCGACCCGCCCCCCTGCCGCCGAGGACGCCCCAGGTTTTCTCCCCTGCCGCGGTTGCGGCGCATTGTAGCAATTCGCACCGCAGGTCATCCCTCCGCCGCGCTGACATCGCGACCGGCACAACGGGGTTGTTCTGCGTGATGGCGTGATCCGGCCTAGCCGATAAAAACCTTCATGGGGACCCGCGGTGATGTATATTCTTCTTACATCAGAGCGACCCGCCGCTGGAAAGAACCAGGAGCTCGCCCCATGCCCCCCACCGAGGCTGACCGCTTCACACCCGGCCAGCGTGTGATCGTCACGCAGCAGATCCCTCAGCGCGACGAGGTGTGGTCCACGCGCGTCACCGGCCAAGTCGTTCGCTATGAACAAGCCAAGACGGGCTCGTGGTACGCCCATAGCAAGGACCATAAACTCTGGCTGGATCGCTTGGTGGTCCGCAAGGACGACGGCGAAATCGTCGTGTGCAACCTGGACTCCTATACCCATGTGGACTTGGTGAGCGACCCAGCAGCCCCCACACCGGACGGGTCAAGACAATCGAAGGAAGGCACCAGCGGCTCGGCCGCTGCACCCGCCGCCGAGTAAGAGGCTCTAAGGCTCTAACAAAACTGAGTCTCCATTCCAATGGTCTGTTGGTTTCCACACACAGCAGCCTCGCCTTCAGCTCAGCGTGCTGTGTGGCACCCGCCGTGCCGTAGGGCCCTGGCGAAGAAAACACCCTGGGAGCGTGCTTTGAACCTGAAGATGACCCAACCCGCACCCGCGCTGAACGATCAAGGTTTGCCGGTCGGCTATCGCCTACAACCGGAGTGGGAGGCCACGCCGCGCCAGCTCAAGGCCATGCGAGACCGAGGGGACGCGTTCGTGCTGATCGACTGCCGACTGCCAAAGGAGCACGCCTTGGCCAGGATTGAGGGCTCCCTGCTGTTGCCCTTGCAGGAGTTGGACGTGCGCTGGCGGGAAATCGAAGCCCTGCGCGAACAGCCGCTGGTCATTCACTGCCACCACGGCGGGCGCTCTCTGAAGATGGCGATGTTGCTGCGCCAGCGTGGCTTCCGGGACGTCAAGTCGCTGGCGGGCGGGATCGACCTGTGGTCGCTCGACATCGACCCGTCCGTCCCACGGTACTGACCCCCCCTACCCACAAGGTCCGGTGAATCGGTTTGACCGGCCCGTTCGCATCCCTGATAAACACCCCCATGACCAACTGGAATCAACTCCACGGCGAACACTTCAAGGCGGTACGCGTGCTGGTGACCGGCGGGGCAGGGTTCATTGGCTCGCACCTGAGCGAAGCCCTGATCTGCCTCGGCGCCCACGTGGTGGTGCTCGACGACCTATCCGGCGGCGACCGCGGCAACCTCGCCCCTTTCGCGGGCCTGGCCGGACACCGCTTGGAGTTTGTCGAAGGATCGATCCTCGACGAGACAACCGTGACCCGGTGCGTCGCCGGGTGCCGGTTCGTGTTCCACCAGGCGGCCCTGGGGTCGGTGCCACGCAGCGTCCAGGAGCCGCGGCTGTACCACAGCGTGAACGTCGGGGGGACGCTGAACGTGCTCGAGGCGGCGCGCCAAGCCGGGATCCAGCGGGTCGTTTTTGCTGCCAGCTCCAGCGCGTACGGCGATACACCCACGCTGCCGAAGGTGGAGTCCATGCCCCCCCAGCCGCGCAGCCCCTACGCTGCGTACAAGCTCGCCGGCGAGCACCTGATGCGGGCCTGGGCCTATAGCTATGGGCTGGATACGGTGGCGCTGCGCTATTTCAACGTGTTCGGCCCGCGGCAGAACGCCAACAGCGCCTACGCCGCCGTGATCGCCGCCTTCGCCAAGGCCCTAAGAGCCGGCAGGCCCCCGGTGATCTACGGCGACGGCGAGCAATCCCGCGACTTCACCTTCGTCGACAACGCGGTGCACGCCAACCTGCTGGCAGCCCGGGCGAAAGGGCCGCTCTGGGGCCAAGTGGTCAACGTAGCCTGTGGTCAGCGCGTCACGGTCAACGAGCTGGCGCGGCTGATGGGGCAGACGATGGGTCAACCGCACCTGAAGGCCGTTTACCAGACCGAGCGCCCCGGGGACGTGAAACACTCTCTGGCGGACCTGAGCCTGGCCGAAAGCGTGTTGGGCTATCGGCCGATCGTGGACTTCGCCGCCGGTCTGGAAGTGACCGTCAAGTGGTTCCAATCCCAGTCGTTGGCGGCGTAAAGGACTAGCCGATCCGAGCCGAAGAAAATCCGATCGGGGAAAACCGGATTTGCCGCCAAGATTTTCGGAACTCGTTTTTAGACGATAAGATAATGGCATGACCCAGGTCCCCGTCCGAGACCAAACCAACCAAGGGTACCTGACCCCGCGTAACACCCAGTTCAGCGTGTTCCTGGATAATCGTTGCGGCAAGCTGCTGGAACTGGTGGAGGTGTTCGACCGGGACGCGGTGGAGATCCTGGCGTTGAGTGTGGTGGACTCGGCCGACCACGCCGTGGTGCGGGTCGTGACCTCGCACGCAGCCAAGGCGCGCGAGTTGTTAACCCGCCATCGCCTGCCGTTCAGCGAAGCCGAGGTGTTGATCGTAGAACTGGGGAGGGGGCGCTCGCTGGCCAAACTGTGCACGTGCCTGCTCTCGGCCGAAGTGAACATCCACTACGCTTACCCGCTGATGATCCTTCCCCGCGGCGTCCCGACGATCGCGCTGCACACGGACGACCAAATCACAGCCGGTCAGGTGCTGCAGCGCAAGCTGTTTACGCTGCTGGCCGAGTCGGACTTTGAGCAGAACAAGGGGGGGTTGGGGGAAAACCCCGGGACACCGCCGGACTAATCGGCCTGCCAGCAAGCTCTCTACACGTCCACGTGGAGGCGGTTTCGCGAAGCGTGCCACTGACAAACTCGTTTGTTAGTGCCATGGGTTCCTAGGTCTCGTAATGACGGCTTGACACACTGACAACAGGAGTTGTCAGTGCCACCCCCTCCGACGGTTAATCGAGTCGTTCGACCCGCTGCGGAGCGTAGAGGCGGTAGGTGATCCCTCGCCAGCGCATCGTCCTGCCGAACGCTGACCGCACGACGAGCAACCAGTGCAGGGTCATCCATAGCGGGGTTGCCCAGCGGTCCCACAGCAGGGTGGTTCGCAGCCGCGCCACCATCTCCGTGCCGAAGGCCGCCCTGATGACCAGCCGTCGGCACGAGGCCCGCGCCTGGTTCGCGGCGAACACCGCGGCGCCGAAGTAGACCGGTGTCACCCAAGCCCCCGCCTCGGCACCCCCCAGCAAAGAAACGAGGATGGCCCCCCACACGCTGATCAGCCCCACCACGTAGAGGCTTGTCAGCGCAACAGCCGCGGCGAACAGTCCGGGGGCGTACACCCGAGTCAGCAGGTACTGCCGGTGGGCGAAGTTTACCAAGCTGTTGAAATCGAGATCGACCGGGGTGGCGACCAGGCATTGGGGGACGAAATAGATCCGCAGGCCCAGGTCCCGACTCATCCGGCTGAATTGGTAGTCGTCACACAGCGCCCCGACCAGCCGGCCGCGCAGATCGCCCTGGCGCGCCGTCTGCGCCAGCAGCGCCATGGAGCCGCCCCAGGCGTAATTGAGGGCGTCGAATCGGTGCTGGCAAGCCACGGAGCTGTTCATCACGCTCGCCAGGTGCGACCACACCGAAGCCGGCTGCTTCCCGGCTTGCGCCGCAGGCACGAGCCAGCGATACCCGGTGGTCACCCCCACCTTATCCGCTCGAACCAACGGGCCGACCATCTCGCCCAGCCAGTGCGGGCCGGGGACGGCGTCGCTGTCCGCGAACACCCACGCCTCGGGGATGTCTTCGCGCTGATCCTTCCGGCTGGTCAGATGGTCGATCGCGTGAAGCTGGTTGTGGATCTTCTGGCCCTCGTTCGGACCCGCCGGCCCCGCGATGAGCACCCGCCCGACTCGCTGCGGATACCGCTTAAGCTGCTCGAGCAAGACCGGGTATGCGGGGTCGTCTTTCGAGTCGACGATCAGCAGCAACTCGTAGTCCGGGTAGTCCTGTTCGCACAGCGAAGCCACGCTTTGGGCCAGGCGCAGGTCAAGCCCCTTGAACGGCACGATCACGACCGCGTGGGGCCGAAAGCTGGTATAGAAATCCCGTGGCGGACGTCGAAACAGGCGCGAAAACCGGTACGTCTGCCAGGCGGACAGCGCTGCCTGCGTCACCCAAGCGGCCCAAAGCGCCACCAGGATCGGGCTGGTCTGACTCACGCTGGAGATAGCTTCAAACCCTGGCACGGGGGTAAGCAGGTAAGCAGGGATGGGTCAAGTCCGGGCTCGACCCGCAGCAGCCGCGGGCCCCGTGGCGAGCGTGGGGCGGCGCGCCTCGATCAGCGACCGACCGGTCATGGCCGCGGGCTTATCCAAACCCATCAGGTCCAGCACGGTGGGGAACACGTCCGCGAGCCGGCCGTCGCTACGCAGCGCGACGCCGCGCAAGTCCTGCGGAGAAGGGGTCACGAGGATGCACTCGACGTCGTAGGTGGTGTGCGCGGTGTGGGGGGCGTTGGTCTGCGGATCGTACATCTGCTCGGCGTTGCCGTGGTCGGCGGTGACGACGAGGCCGCCCCCGCGCGACAGCGTCGCGTCGACGATCTTCCCCACGCACTCGTCCACGGTCTCGATCGCCTTGATGGCCGCGGGCAGGCTCCCCGTGTGCCCCACCATGTCGCCGTTGGCGAAGTTGATCAGGATGAAGTCTTCGCAGTCCGCCGCCCGCAGCCGGTCCACCACGATCTGGCAAACCTCGTGTGCGCTCATCTGCGGCGCCAGGTCGTACGTGGGGACCCGCGGCGACTGGGCCATCCGGCGCGATTCGCCGGGGAACGGCTCCTCACGGTAATCGTTGAAGAAGAACGTGACGTGGGGGAACTTTTCCGTCTCGGCGCAGCGGAACTGCCGCAGGCCGAGCTTGCTGAGGTACTCGCCGGCGATATCGGTCATCTTCGGAGGCTTGGGGAAGGCGACCTTGACCGGCAATCCCTCCTCGTAGCCGGTCATCGTGACGAACTGCAGGTCGAGCCGCCGGCCACGATCGAAGCCGCGCTGCCCGGTGTCGGGCGATGCCGGCACAGCCGCCCATCGGCGGTCGTCGAAGGTAAAGGCCTTGACGAGCTCACGCGGCCGATCACCACGGTAGTTGTAGAAGATCACGGTGTCGCCGTCGGCGATGCGCGATTTCAGCGCCGCCTCGCGCGACGGGCCGATCATCGTCGGCGTGATGAATTCGTCGCCGCGCTGCGAATCGGCGCTAGGGCGGTCGTAATACCCCTGGATCGCTTCGCCGGCGGTGGGTGCCCAGGCGATGTTGGGCTGGTCCGCCCGCCATCCGGTCAGGCAGGCGTAGGCTCGCTCGACACGCTGCCAGCGATGGTCGCGGTCCATCGCGTAGTACCGGCCGCAGACGCGGGCCACCGCCCCGACGCCGATCGATCGGCACCGCTGCTCCATCTGGGCAACAAAGTCTTTGCCGGTGAACGGGCCGGTGTCGCGCCCATCGGTGAACAGGTGCAGCGCCACCCGGTTGTGCCCAACCTCCCGGCACAGTTCCAGGCACGCATACAGGTGGGTCATCAAGCCGTGCACGCCGGCGTCCGAGGCGATGCCCAGCAGGTGGACCGTCTTGCCGTCGCTTTGGGCGTGTCGGACCGCTTCCACAAGGACGGGGTTCTTGAAGAACTCACGGGTGCGGATGGCCTTGGTGATCCGCACCGATTCCTGATCGACCACGCGCCCCGCCCCCAGATTCTGATGCCCGACTTCGCTGTTGCCCATCGTGCCTTCGGGCAATCCCACGTCCTCTCCGCTGGTGTGGATCAGGGTCCAGGGGTAACGGGCCAGCAGGTCGTCGCACCGCGGTGTGCGGGCGAGCTTGACCGCGTTGAAGGCGTCGTGCTCGGGGTGGGGGTTGCGTCCCCAGCCGTCGCGAACGATCAGCACCACGGGCCTGAACTGCTTGCTCATAAGGGGGTCCTCACGGGGCCGACGGGGGTTAGGCGGCTGTCAACCCAGCGATTGTAGGGGATTTGCGCCCCACCAGCCACGCGGGGCGCTTCAAGGAAAAACCGCCGCTGAGCAAAAAACTCTTCGGCTCTCGCGCGAACCGCCGAGGCTCGCTGCAGCTATACACTGGTGGCGTGGCTGACCGTGCCTGCGCCTCCATTTTCCGGCCGGCCACGCGGGTATATACTCTCCAGTTTTCATACCGACTCGAGCGCAATGTCCCGATAAAGGAGTAATTCACCATGACTCGCAACATAAAATTCGTGAGCTTGCTCTGTATCGTGGCCTTGATGAACCTGACCGCGTGCAGCACCGGGCATGTGGGCGTAAAGAACTACGCGGGCACGGTGGTCACCTATATCGACGCCACACCCGAACAGATCACCAACGCGGCGGTCAACACCATCCGGGAACTGAAGCTGACCCTGATTTCCAGCTCCTGGAGCACGCTCGATGGCGAAGTCGTCGCCCGCACGGCACAAGACAAAAAGGTCGATATCGAGATCAAAGGCGTCGGGCAGAACATCAGCAAGATCGAGATCCGTGTGGGTGTCTGGGGCGACGAGGCTATGAGCGTCCGCATCCTCGACAAGATCAAAGCCAAGCTGGGCAAGAACGAGACTTAACCTATCGCTGCAAGCTCTATACCACCAGGTCGCGGCCGCAAAGAGACACCTGAAAAACGGGAAATTCAGGGGATCGGCGGGCAAAGGTGGGACAGAGAAACCGGAAAGAAGACTCATTTACGAGGCTTCTAAGCGGCGTGACTCGCGCGCCGAGCCGCGAGCCACGCGTAAGCTGTGCGCTGTACATCTAAGCAGAAGGGTTGCCAGAACCACCTGAGCCGGTCACTACGGTCCGCAGACCCAGGGCGCGCAGCAGATGCCAGATGCTGAGCTTTGTGCGTACCCATGCCTGAGCGGTGTGAGAGGTAGTCGCAGACATAGACATGTCCGCGCGAGACCTTGCCCTCAAGCATGAGGGTTACCTGGTTGGGGTTGAGGCCCAGCTCCTTCATCCGGGCGATGCAAGCCCCTTGGATCTCGTCACTGGGCAGAGGCACTATTATCTCTGCTGCGTTTTTGCTGTGGCGTGATGGCTGCCACGCTTACCTTGAGTGCAGATCGAGTGCCCGGTTTGTCGTTCCATTTCTTCCGGTTTTGATCGTCCCTTTCGACGACCACGTGTGAACAAGGTGTGGGCGGTGATCTATTTTCGCGGCAACTAACAAAACAATAATATCTTAAAATATTTTAGTTATCGACATTATTTCCCCAATGCGCGATCGCGTCGCAAGAGTGTTGCATTGTGGGTCAAAGTGGGTTATTATCCCACGATCAGCTGCTGCCAAGGTTGAAGTGAATTGATATTCACCGGGACCTATGAGCACTCGATCGACGCTAAAAACCGCTTGGCCATACCGGCCGAGTTGCGGGACCAGCTCCACAGTCCGGACCCCGGGACTTCCCTAGAGACGGTGCTCCTGTATGCGACCCTCGGCGAGGGGCAGGTGCTTTGCCTCTATCCGCAAGATGCGTTTGAGCGGCGGGCAGCCGAGTTGGATCGCAGCGAACTAGATGCGGACCAGTTGCTGGAGTATGAACGCTTACTGTTCAGCTTGACCCGGCGGGTTGAGGTGGACAAGCAAGGCCGCGTGAGGTTGCCGGAACAGTTGCTTAAGAGGACCGGTTTGGGATCCGACGTCGTGCTGATCGGTGTGAAGGACCACATCGAGATCCACGACAGGCAGCGGTGGCAGGATCGCGTTGAGAGGTTATTGGCGGAGCAGCCGCAGATCCTGATGAACCCGCGACGGGCGATGCGGCGCCAGCCCGGTTCTGTTTCCCCGCCGCAGGAGTAACGCGGCCGAAGTTCCGCTGATCGTGGCCCGGATCGGACAAACTCAAGGTTGTTTTTTTCAGGGAGGTGCTCGAACTCACTGTTATTAGCAACACACGAACCGACGCGAAGGACGAACGGACTCGCGTGTCGCACAGCGGCCGACCAATTCCAGCCCGTGGCGCGTTCAAGGACGAACCCCCGGAGCCTGGCAGCCAGCACGCATCAGTGGTCGGATGCTCGTAAGAGCTCCGTGCGGTACTGGCCAAGGTCGGCCGCGTGGCGACTCCTTCGCTACCCCCCGTGAGGACGCGCCTAAAAGGTGGCGCGTTATTAGGATGCGGTGGGGGCTGTGGCCCCGTCTCGGCCACAGCGGGGTTCCGGGGAGCCACGGGGGATCCGGGGGTCCGGGAGATCCGGGGTCAGTGAGCCCAAGCTCGCTCTCTTTCTTTCTCCTCCGCCAGGCCTCCGGCTACCGGCCTGAGGCCTGGTTTTTCTAAAGGTGTTCTTGGGAACCCTTGATGGCCCGCGCATAACTCATCCATCTCCCCGATATTCACTATTTTAACCTAATACCCATGATTAGCCTACTAGTTGGGGGAATTCTGGGAAGAAAAAGTGGACGACCGGTCCACTGCCCTAAGCGGTGCGGGCATCCTTGAATTTTCGCGCCTGAGTGTTCTTAAGGCGTTCTCCGCTTGAGTGCGCACGATGAGGCTCTGGGCGGCGGTGGAGCGAAGCGGCACCACTGCTGGGGCGTTGCTGCGCTGGT